>JABMRZ010000122.1 GCA_013202315.1 Candidatus Tariuqbacter arcticus
CATTCCGGCTTGTCCGGAATCGATTCCCGACGCGCTTCGGTTGCGGGAATGACGAGTGTTGGGATTATCACAATTATAAGGGGACACTACCCGAACTTTATAAATTCATCAATCAACACTGTGTTTCTAAATGAGGAACAGGGATTATGAGAAGCAGAATATTAACGGCATGGAGTGAAATTTCAGCTAAACATGCCGGTAAAGTGATTATTGCAGCAATAATCATTACTGTTATTGCTGTCTATCTTTCAACTAAAATTGAAGTCGGTTTGCACTGGTCGGATATGCTTCCGGCTAATGACCCGCAGGTTAAGGAGTTTGAAAAGATACTTGAAGATTACGACAGCGCTTCCAACAGCATCGTGGTTATTAACGGCCCTGAAAAATCCATAAAGAGATTCGCCGATGAAATTGCGCCGAAAATCGAAGCGTTGAAAGAGGATGTAAGAAGCGTTACTTACAAAATGGAGAAAGATTTTATTCTGGAACATGGGTTTATGTTAACCAAAGAGAAATACCTTAAAGATATGACCGATATGTTCAAGGATTTAAGTCTTGCGCCACTGCTTACCACATTGAACGATAATTTTGAAAAGGTCTACACCGGCGATGAAGAGAGCTTGTCAACTAAGGAGAAGGAAAATGAAGCTGTAAATTCTCTGGATGGAATCGAATTCTTTCTAACTGTTATGAGCCAATTTGCCGAAGGTGATGATTCCCCGATCGGAGTCGAGGACAGGGCTGCTGGCGCAGACTTGGCTGAAGCAGCGGCAGAAAGGTTTCTGCTGGGAGAAGAATATTTCATATCTCCGGATAAGAAATGGCTGATAATGATGATAGAGCCGAGTTTTTCTATCGATCAGATTGACAGGTGCGTTGCCAATGTGGATACCATGCAGGCGATTCTTGATCGAACAATGGAGAAATATCCCGATGTGCACGCCGGTTTAACCGGAATGTTTCCCCTGCAGCGTGATGAAATGGTGTATTCGATAAATGATATAAAAAGGTCATCTGTTGTGGCAATGGTGGCTATTTTCATACTATTTATTGTGTCGTTCAGGATGATATCATCACCAATACTTGCCGGATTGAACCTGCTAATGGCGATAATCTGGACCGCAGGGATGGCGTATCTGGTAGTGGGGACTCTGAATATGATGACATCTATGTTTGCGGTAATACTTATAGGTTTGGGAATAGACTTTTCCATACATATAATCTCGGTATATCACGAGTTACGAAAGGAAGGGGAGGATATTCCTAATGCGGTTAAACATACACTCCTGAAATCCGGCGCCGGGATTATTACCGGCGGTTTAACTTCAGCCTGTGCGTTTCTCACCCTGATGATATCCGACACAAAAGGATTCCGTGAAATGGGATTAGTCCTGGGGATGGGTATAATTATCTGCATGATAGGGACAATCTTCGTCTTTCCTTCTGTGCTGGTGATGCGGGAGAGAGTGATGATGAAGATTAAAGGCAGAAGATATGAACCCAAAAGTGTCGATTTTAAATTCCTGCGAATTGCCGGTGAGAAGATTATCAGGAGACCGGTACTATTCTTAATAATCGGAATCGTGCTGACTGGGTTTTTCCTTTATCAAGCGCTGCAGGTGAAGTTTGATTATAATTATTACAACATGGAACCCAAGGGATTGGAATCGGTCGCACTCCAGGACAGCATGATAGAAGCTTTCGATATGACTTCGGATTTCCTGATGGTTACAACCACAAACCTGGAAGATGCAAGAAAAATAGTTGAAGATTCAAGGAAATTATCGACAGTGGGGATGGTAAGCAGCCTGACTGATTATGTCCCTTCAGCCCGGGAACAGGAAAATCGTCGTCATTATCTGAATGAAATAAGAGACAATCTTAACTCCGGTGCTAAGGTCGGAAATATTGCTTCGGACGATTTCGAGACCATCATCGCAGAACTGGAAAGATTGGATATGAACATCTATGAGTTGGGGCAGATGGCGTTTTTGGGCGGACAGGACAGAGTCGATCGGAAGATAAAGAAAATTGTGGGAGACCCCGATGTTCCTGATAGTAAAAGTAAAATTCTCGAGTTAATGGGATACCTGCGGGAAAATCAATCGACAGTGATCGCTGGTTTGAACAGCTTCCAGAAATCCTATGAAACGCATATGCGGGAATTGGCATACAAAATGGCAAACACCCAGGAAATAACTTTGGATCTGGTTCCGGAAAGCATAAAGCATGATTACTTCAGCAACAGCGGGGAGAGAATGCTGATCACTATCTATCCTTCCAGACATGTATGGAATTTCGAATTCCTGGAAAGATTCGTCGACCAGATGAAGAGAGTCGAACCGCATATCACAGGTATGCCGCCGTTGACATTAAGGTTGATGGAGTATTACGGAAGAGACGGTAAAAAAGCGGCGATGTTAACATTGATTGTAGTGTTTTTCTTACTGTGGATAGATTTCCGGGATATCAGATTGGCGATAATGGGAATGATTCCGCTGGTTTTCGGAGCCATCTGGATGATGGGTTTGATGAAATCGTTCGGGATGATGCTGACCTATGTCAATGTGATGGCGATACCGATGATCGTGGGAATTGGTATCGACGACGGGGTTCACTTCCTCCACCGCTACCGGGTGGAGGGTAATGGTCGAATACCAAAAGTGCTGGCTTCGACCGGAAAAGCGGTAATGCTGACTTCACTTACTACAATGTGTGGATTCGGAAGCCTCATGCTGGCTGAATACAGAGGTTATGGCAGTATGGGAGCTCTATTAGTAATTGGTGTGGGAGCGTGTTTCCTGACCACGGTGATAGTGTTAGCGGCTATGTTGGGTATAAGAGAGAAGAATCAGGAAAAAAGAGAGGCTTTAAAGGTAAATGCTTCTTAACCAAGTGTTATAGTCATTTTTATATGGCTTGTTGCCGAAATCGAAATACTAATTCTATGAAATGGTGTCGACTCTCCGCAGTCGACAGCATATATAATAATAACAGTTAGTTGGTGTCGGGTGAGGAGACCCGGCACCACGATTAGAGGCTGATTTGTCTATTTCGGCAACAGACCTTTCAAGCATTGTTATAAATGAATGTATTTTGTAATATTATGATAATATTGAAATTCCGCTTAGAAAGCGTGTGAGTGCGTGAGTTCTCCCCGGGGTTCGAATCCCGGCATCTCCGCAAAAAGCCAGTTTTTATGCGGGGCAAGAAGGAATAGGTGAGTTTCCATCTGTTCGCCAGCCAAAGGGGTATTAATACAGCGAATATGGGAATGGCGATGAAGCCCAACAAGACGCCGGAAATCATCTCATAGATTTCGTTAGCTTGGATTTCAGCCATCCGCATCAGGATAGTCGCCGCCAGTATCAGGGCGGTGTAGGCGAAGTAGATGATGAGGATTAGGATTAGTTGGCTGCTGGTGCGCATTTTCTTAATTAAATTTCAATTTTTAATTATTGGAATTTCATAATATTGATTATAGGATAACTACTATGCTCTATTACGACATCAATCCCCCGCCTCCCTCTTCTCTTCTGGTCTTTGCACTCTCCCATCCGGTCTGACCTAAAATGCTGATGGATTTGGGCGGGTTAAGTTTTTTGAAATTATTATTTTTAGGATTACATACAGGAACGAATGGACATTCCTTTAGTCCAGGCAATAGAGGACTGCTACTGGAGGTATATTTATTTTTTTCTATAACAATGAAACCATCACTGTCCGTACATGGTAAAACTTTCTTTATAACATGGGCTTTATTTCTGATATTATTCTTATAACATGTCTGGCAAGTTTTATTTCTCGAGGAATGCCATTTAAACATGTGTTTCTTACTTACACACTCGAATGTACATAGTGATTCTTTACAAAATTCTTTACCAATTATTCTGTAAATCAAATTATCGATCAAGCAAGGACTTTCAATACACTCGTCTGGAAATTTATCATTCCAGATACTCCAAACTTTTCTCCAAGCTAAGGCGTTCATTTCATCAATAACTCCATATTGATAACAAAAAATATCCATAAAGCTGGATATAAGTGGTATTTCAGTCTTTAATATCCCAGTCCTTAGAGCTACTTTAATTGTGTTTATATCGCTTGAGACATCAATTTTATCGAAATTTATGGGATTTTTCCATACCCCCAAAACTACCATATCTCTCAAAAACATGTCCGTCTTTTTACTGCCAAATCCTGATCCAGTATTAGAAATAAGAAAATTTCTCAATTTTAAAATGTCATTATTAGTATATGATAATAATTCATAAGGTGTAATATTTTTTTCAATAAGAATTTGAGAGGCTACAGACGCATATTTGACTCTTTTATCACTTTGAGATAATGAAGTTAGCTTGATATTTTTCGGAAAATCTTCAGGATTATTATTGATATTAAAAGTGTCGAATATACTTGGATCATCAATGTATTTCTTGAATAAATCCTTAAAACTGCGCGTTCCCCTAAAATCTTGATTGGCTGAAAAATACCTGATTCTACAAATATCCTCTGGCTGTAGAGAATAGGTTTCATATAACTCGTAAAAAAGTTTTTTTCCATATTCTTGATACAGATTATGCAAAACATTTGCGATTTTCTCACAAGAAATTTCGTCAATCCGAGGATTGATAATTTCCTTGTGATATTTCTCCCAGAATTTATGAAATTCTGAAAAATACTCATAATAATCGTTCAATTCATAAGTATAACCAATACCCTCATAATTGGTATAAAAATATTCATTAATCTTTGATATTATTTGTCTTATTTCAGGAATGTTCAAGTCTCTTAATAATGACAAACCTGAATTTCTTAAAATAGATTTGAAAAACTCGTTAAAATTCTCCATTAGGGCACCTTTCTATATATTAATATGTATTTATGATTAATTTCAAGTTCATTTCTGTACTTTTTTTGTCCACTATTTTCTATAGAGATTATTACTATTTCCTTGATTTTAAATTCCTTCAATTCATCTACTAATGAATTTATTCCTATTGCAGAAGGGTAAACAGTGCCATCTTTCAAACGAATATCTTCACATATAACTGCAAGAATACCATCATTTAGCAGACGAAATTTGGCAAATTTTAAACACTCATTGAGTAAATTAGGCGACATTTTTATTATTAAATCATAATTAACATCGTGTTTTTTATCTATATCAAATAGGTTAAAATTCTTTTTTGAATATCGTTCAGTTAAATTAGCTATAGTATTATTTAGCCAATTATTTTCATTAAATATCCAAACGCTTGAAGATTCAATACTAATTTGCCTATTATACTCACTCTTAGATAATTGTATGTCTTTATATTTATTATCATTTGGTATATGATTAGTAATAACCATCGATTTTTCAGCTTTTTGAAATGTTACCAAGTATTCGTGGGCAAGTAGTAAGAAATTATATTTAATGCTGTTATTGTACCAAAATCCTGTAGTTTTACAATTATGTTGCCTTTTTATAATAAGCTCTTTAATGGTAAAACCTGCTTTTGTAAATTCTTTAATCGTCCGAAAACCGAGTGGAATAACATGCTTATTCTTTCTCATATCCCCAATTAATATAGTGCAGTGTTTTCCTTCTTTTAATACTCTATGACTTTCCAGTGCCACTTTATGTATTTCGATTAAGAATTCCCTGATATTCAAATGAGACAAATCATTGATATTATCATGAGTATATTGAATTATATTAGTATAAGGTGGATGTGCACATATCAAATCAATTGATTCATTATCAAGAAAAGACAGATCTCGGGCGTCACCTACTTTAAACTCAATGCCGGTTTTAAAATCTTTAAATAGATTCTCTGTTGGAAAATTGGCGTTTTCCTCTGCAAGTTGAATTGCAGACGGATTTATATCAACACCAATGAAGTTCCTATTTAGAAGTTTACACTCAACACCGGTTGTTCCTGCACCACAAAAGTAATCCAAAACCAAATCATTTTCTTTTGAATATCGCAATATTAGATTTCTTGGTATATATGGTGACCAGTTACCCCTATAATTACCGTTATGTGTAGCCCAGCTTCCTCTTTGTTTAAAGCTCCATATAGTTGAATTTTCAAGTTTAAAGTCCTTTGGGAATAATGACTTAATTCTCTTTTTATAGTTGGGAATAGATACATTAACGCCCATTTCTCTTGTTATAGCCTCCTCAATTACCCTCAGGCTAATTCCATACTTTTCTCCGATCTCCTTGTCGGATAACCCGTTTTTCTTATCCGCAATTATTCTTTTTGTAATGTCGGTAGTCATAATAATTATAGTTAATGCCTTTATTTTATTTACATATAGAATTTAATTAATCCACCCCGGCTTCCGCTTTTCCAAAAAAGCCGCGCACCCTTCCTGAGCTTCATCGCCGATGCGGATGCGGGCTATCATATCCGCGGTGTAGCGTTTAGCTTCATCCCAGGTCATTCCGGGGACGCGGTCGATCAATTCCTTGGCGTATGCGATAGCCTCGGGTCCGCTGGAAAGCAGGCGCGCTGTCAAATCATCGACCGCCTGGTCCAATTCATCGTGGGGGACGACTTGATTGATGAAACCGGCGTTCAAAGCCCGTTCGGGGGTCATCCTCTCACCGGTGATGAAAAATTCCCGCGCTTTCCCCGGGCCAACTTTTCGAATCACATAAGGCCCGATACAGGCGGGGATTAAACCTATCTTCACTTCCGAAAGGCTGAATATGGCTTTATCCGAAGCGATGGCGATATCGCATCCGGTTACGAACCCCATCCCGCCTCCGATAGCGGCGCCCTGCACCCGGGCGATGGTCGGCTGAGGGATGGAATAAAGCGCGTTCATAGCCTTAGCCAGTACCATCGAATCGGCGAAATTCTCTTCGTAAGTGTAATTTATCATCTTCCGCATCCAGTTCAAATCGGCGCCGGCGCTGAAGGATTTACCATTACCTGCGAAGATTAG
Source organism: Candidatus Tariuqbacter arcticus (assembly GCA_013202315.1). Taxonomy (GTDB): domain Bacteria; phylum Electryoneota; class Tariuqbacteria; order Tariuqbacterales; family Tariuqbacteraceae; genus Tariuqbacter; species Tariuqbacter arcticus. The sequence continues at coordinate 6,943 of JABMRZ010000122.1, forward strand.
TATGCGGACATCCTTATTTTGCGCTATGTTGGTGCAGACTTCGAGGATTTCAGCCAGCATCACTTCATTGAAGGCGTTATGCACTTCCGGGCGGTTCAAAGTCAAACGGGCGATGCGGTTGTCGATGGTTAGGGTTAGGGTTTGATAATGCATTTTAATTGAGAATTGAGAATTAATAATTGAGAATTAAAAACATTATTAACAAGGATATACAGGATTTTAAGGATTTTTGATATTAGATTTTAGATATGTGATTTGTGATTTTCTTGCTAATTGTTCATTATAATTGAAACGGAGTGGTTTTGGGTTTATATTCACAATAATATATATTCACAGTAAATAAGTGGATTAAGTATAATTCCCATTACTTCATTACTTGATACACTGTGAATCTTATTCCACCAACTTCTTAAAATCCTCATCCGACCAATAATCCTTGAAATCTTCATCTGTCTTGGTTTCTTGTTTCTTTACGGGATTTAAAACGATGGCTTGGGAAAGAGATTTTAGCATATTTAATTTATCTTTCATTAAAGAATAAGCGCAGGCTTTATTGAACCAAGCCTCCGCATAATCCGGTTTGATCCTTATCGCTTCCTCAAAACATTTAAGTGCCTCTTCTAGTTTGACTAATTCTACTAATGCGCCCCCTTTGTTATACCAAGCCTCCGCATAATCCGGCTTTATACTTAGCACCTCCTCAAAGCATTTTAGTGCCTCTTCGTGTTTGCCTAATTTTCCAAAAGCGACCCCTTTGTTATACCATGCCTCCGCATAATCCGGCTTGATCTTTATCGCCTCCTCAAAGCATTTTATCGCCTCTTCCGGTTTGCCTAAATTTCCTAAAGCGACCCCTTTGTTAGACCAAGCCTCCGCATAATCCGGTTTTATCCTTATCGCCTCGTTATAGCATTTTATCGCCTCTTCATACTTGCCTAAATCATCCAAAACGACGCCTTTGTTATACCAAGCATTCGCATACTGTGTATTAATCTCCAGGGCTTTATCCAGAGCTTTAATTGCCAGTTCATAATTCTTTTTATAATAGAATTCGGTGGCTTTATTTAAATAATCTTCGGCTGTTAATTGAAATCCCAAAGTCTCTAAAAATTCGATTTTTTTGCCTAATTCTGTCAATTTTCCCTTTAATTCCTCCGGAAGCGCTTCGGTTAAAGAGATTTTGGTAATTTGTTGAGATAGTATATTCTTTTCTTCTTCAGTATCTTTCAATATTATTTTAATATTCTCTATCAGAGGTCGAGCTTCTTCAACTATTTTTTTTACCGTCTTTGCATTTTCTTCAGTTTCTCTTTTATAATTCTCTACATCATCTTTACAGCTTTTTGCCTCATCTCTGAATTTCTGCGCTTCTTCTCTAATATCTCGCCATTTCTTGAATTCAAAAAAGCCAAAATAACCGATTAATGCAAATGCAATAGCGATTAATGCTACTAATACTCCCATTAGACTCGATACAAGTTTAAGTATGCCAATAGATCTGTCAATTCCATTCGCTACCAATTCCACCATCTCCTTTTCCGTCATCGCCTTTGTATTATCCCGATATTGCGGTCGCGCTGATGATGAATCCTGCACGGCAGTGTCCGCTTTAGTAACAGCGGGAGTAGTCTGCGAAACAGGCGGTATCTTTTGCGCTTGCGCCTCTACCGTGATATTCATAATAATCAAAATCGTTATGTAAATGACGATATTTTTTAAAATCAATCTTGCCAGTCGGATAACTCTAATAATGGGTTTTCCCAACATTATTTCCGGGTCGATGATGATTCTGTCTTTCCAGCTCATAGAAGCCTCTTTTTTTTTATCATTGAACTTTGAACTTTTATCTCAATTCTCAATTATTAATTCTCAATTCTCAATTCTTCATTTCTTCCCTATCGTCAACGACAGTTCCCTATCTCTAATTTCCTTCCCCATTCTTTCAACAAATTCATCTAAAGGGACAGCCCCTCACATCCGCCTTATCCCTCCTCCTTACCGAAACTGTCCCCCTTCAACCGCCGGTAAAGCCAATATGTCCCAGCCAGACCAAGAGCTACGCTGACCATACCGGTCCCCGTCTGCGCCAGCAATAATTTCCCCACCCCGACTAAAAACCCTATGAGCGCGAATGTCCCCAATACCCAATTGGCGAGGGCGCTGTAAAGCGGTTCCGGTTTAAGCCCGGTCTTGTCTCTGATTACCCCCCACGCTCCCCCCGGACGGGCGCGGCGGTAAAATCCTTCCAGCGTTTCCGGAGATGTCTGAGGCGTCAAATATGCGACAATCAACCACACCACCGCCGACCCCCCGGCGATTATCAAAATCTTCGGCGCGAACGGCAAGCCGGTGAAAATATAGAGGCTGACGGAAATTACCGAGGAAGCCGCCATCGCCGAAATCTCCGACCAGGCGTTTATCCGCCACCAGAACCACCGCAATATATAAACCGGACCGGTCCCCGCCCCAAAAGCGATGATGAATTTAAACGCTTCGGTCACCGATTCGGTATAATACGCCGCCAGACCGGCGAGTATCATCAACAACAGAAGCGCACCCTTCGCCGCCCATAGATAATGCTTTTCACTGCGATTCGGATTGATGAAGCGCTTGTATAAATCGCTGACTAAATACGAAGCGCCCCAATTCAACTGCGTGTCGATGGTGGACATAAAAGCCGCTACTAATGACGCCACCACCAGCCCCTTGATTCCCACCGGCAAAATTTCCACGATGATTTTCGGATAAGCCATTTCCGGGTCGGCCAGGTGCGGGTAGAGCTTGATGGAAGCCAGTGCGGCGATTATCCAGGGCCAACTCCGCAGCACAAAATGGGCGAAATTATACCAAATCACCGACCCCAAAGCGTGGTTCTCATCCTTGCAGGCGTTTATCCGCTGGATGACCTTGCCCCCGCCGTCGCTGTTGTGGAAAGCCCACCATTGGACGAAGTTGTAAGTTAAAAAGCCGATGAAGGCGGCGCTTATCAACCCGCCGGTTTCTTTCGAGGTGAACGATGGGATGAATTTCAGGGTATTGGGATAACTTTCAGGCTGGGCGGCGATGAAAGCGATGACTTCATCCATCCCCCCGGCGGCGTTGACCGCGAATATCGCCAGCAAAATCGCCCCTATCAACGCCAGCACAAATTGCACCACATCGGTAACTACCACTCCCCAGAATCCCGCCAATAGACTATAGCTGAAAGCGGCGGCTGAAAAGACCAGTATCGATTCCCACTTCCCCCACCCAAGCACTGCAGCGTTGATTTTCGCTATCGCCAGCAGCACCCATCCCATTGCGATGCAGTTGATGGGTATGGCGAGGTAAAACGCCCGGAAGCCGCGCAATATTGAAGCCGGCTTGCCGCTGTAGCGCAGTTCGGTCAATTCCACATCGGTCAGCACTTCCGCCCGCCGCCACAAGCGCGACAGTAAAAACGCCGACAGCATCCCCCCGATTAAAAAACACCACCACTGCCAGTTGAGCCATATCCCCCCGGTACGCACCAGCTTGGTGACATACAGCGGCGTATCGCACGAAAACGAGGTCGCCACCATCGAAGTCCCCGCTATCCACCAGGGGAGGCTCCTCCCGGTCAGGAAATATTCCGATAATCCCTTATGCGCGCGGCGGGTGAAATACAGCCCGCCCAGAATTATCAACGCCAGGTAGAAAAATATTATCAGCCAATCAGCCGAAGCGAGGGATGATGTCATTGGTCATTAGTCATTGGTCATCCGTCATTTGAGTAATAAAATCTTTTGGGTTTGAGTCAAGCCGTTCGCTTGCAAACGCGCGAAGTATATGCCGGAAGGCAATCCCCCCGCATCGAAAGTAGCATCATAGTTCCCGGCGGTTCGCCAATCATCGATTAGCCTTGCGACTTCCCGCCCCCTAACATCATAAACCACAAGCTTCACCCAACTCGCAGCTTGCAGCTCGTAACTAATAATCGTTCCCGCATTGAACGGATTGGGATAAGCCGGCGATAGGCTGTAAGCGGTGGTCTGTGGGGAAGGGGAACTCGGTTCTACCCAAACCGGCGGCATCGGCGGCCAAAACGCACCCATATCAGCGATGGTGGAATCCGGGTCCCGCGGACTCGCCGGATCCCCCGCATCAATGCAGGGAGAGCTTACTGTCAGGAAAAACGCTGAATCGCCGGTTGTGGAGTAGAAGAGAGGGTCTTCGAAAATGTTATAATACAAATCGCAGGAATCGCCGTTGGCGTTGAGGGTTACTATCTGTCCCACCCATTGAGGAGGATTATAAAAATTACCGTTTTGATTATTGTAAAAATCGCTGTAAGCAATATAAGTATTGGGAGAGTTGGACAAATAAACACTGCGGTTTCCGGTATTGCCTTCAACGATAGTGTTGATGATTGTGGGGCTGGAATAATAGCAGTAAATTCCGCCGCCACCCCAACTACAGGAATTCCCGCTGATGGTGCAGTTGGAAATTGTCAGGCTGGAGTCCCAGCAGTAAATCCCGCCGCCGTGATTCGAAGCCGAATTCCCGCTGATGGTGCAGTTGGAAATCGCCGGGCTGGAATCCATTAAGCAGTAGATCCCGCCACCGCGATTTCCAGCCGAATTCCCGCTGATGGTGCAGTTTTCGAAGGTCGGATTGGAATGATCGAAATATATCCCTATACTGGATGAGCCGGTTATCAAACAATATTCCAGCCTGCTGGAGTCGTCAGATGAAGAATTAAAATCTATCCCTCCCCAGGTCGAATCGGAGCTGTTGATGAATTTTATACTGTCGATTTCGGTTCCGGCGGCATAGAGATATCCATTGATATCGAATTGGACTTCATCGCCGAATATTAGTTCAGCTCCCACTTCGATGGTCAGAGAATCGCCCGAAGAGACCCATATGTCGCCGATGACGCGGTAAGTGGTGTCTTCCAATAAACCGCTTAGCTCGCCGGAAATTTCAATTCCTATAAGCACTAACGTTATTTCTTGCATTGTGGTGGGTGATAATAACAGCTGGTCGAGGATTTGTTCACCAAAGTAGCCCTGATGTGTAAAATAAATATCGTAGGCTCCGGCGGAAAGATCAATCTGATAATACCCCACTCCATTAGTATAAGTTGAATCCGTCACCGCCCCCGGCGAATCCGCCTGGAACAATACCTTCGTCCCCTCATGGTTAGTCTGTCCTGCCAAATAACAATACCCATCCACCTGTACAGCATAAGCACAAGCTGATAACAACACTAACGCTGTCAACGCGATTAATGCTTTCTGCATGATTAATTCTCCTTATGTTTTATTTACCTAATATACCAATAACCTAATTCCCCAATTCCCCTAATATCCCAATTCCCCAATTCCCCAATATACCAATGCCAAATGCCAAATGACCAATCAATGCACCTCCGCCGGATCGACATCGATTTCTATCCCAATATCCTCGGAACGGAATTTCTGCAAAATCTCCCCCCTTGCCGCCTTCAGCGCCTCTTTAATTCCTCCCAACCGGCTTTGCGGCAGATTCCCCGTCTTAATCAGGATATTGTAATAATATCTGCGCTTCACCTTGGCGAACAGCGCCGGACTGGGACCCAGGATTTTCAACCCTTCCCGCGGGATGATTTCCGCCAATTCCACAGATGCGCGCGCCGCCGCCGCTTCCTCCGGCCCGGAAATCCTCAGCGCAATCAACCGCCCGAACGGCGGATAATGCAGAGTCTTCCTATCCCGCACCGTCTTCTCGAAAAAACCGATATAATCGTTGTGCTTAACCAGGTTGAATACCTTATGCTCCGGGTTGTAAGTTTGAACTACGACTTCGCCCGGACGATGCCGCCCCGAACGACCCGCCGCCTGCACCAGCAGCCTGAATGTCCGTTCCTCCGCCCGGAAATCGGGCCTCAGCAATTCCGTATCCGCCGAAATTATGCCCACCAAAGTAACATCGGGGAAATCCAGCCCCTTCGCCACCATCTGCGTCCCCAGTAAAATGTCGTATTCCCCTTTCCCGAAAGCCTCTAATATGCGGAAATGCGAATCTATCGCTGTGGTGGTGTCCAAATCCATCCGGGTGATTCTGGCGTCGGGAAAAAGCTTGTAAAGGTCGTCTTCAACCCGCTGAGTCCCCGTCCCGCAATAGATTATTTCCGACCCTCCGCAAACCGAACACACCGAAGGCGCCGGCTTCTGAAATCCGCAGATATGACACCGCAAACGCCGATTAGTGATATGATAGGTCAAAGTCAGGGAACAGTTCTGACAGGTCTCCACCTCCCTGCAATGCTTACACTTGAGGAAAGTGGAAAAGCCCCGCCGGTTCTGCAGGATAATTATCCGGTCGCCGTGTTCCAAACGGTCTTCTATCTTGTCCATCAACAGCGGCGATATGGAAGTGTTGGCTATCAGCGATTCCTTCTTGGTCAAATCGACCAGGTGAAAAGTGGAAAACTTCCCGCTGGCGACCCGCTGAGGCAGTTCCAGCAGCCCATACTTCCCACGCCGGGCGTTCTCGTATGTTTCGATTGAAGGGGTGGCTGAACCCAGCACAATCGGTATGCCCGCCATCTTCGCTAAATAAACCGCGCAATCCCGCGCCTGATAATGCGGGCGGTTCATCTGCTTGAAAGTCGACTCATGCTCCTCATCCACTACAATCAATCCGGGATTAACCAGCGGCGCGAACAGCGCGCTGCGGGCGCCTATCACCACCCGGGCTTTACCCGCCGCCAGCCGCCGCCAGGAATCATACCGCTCACCCGCCGATATGCGCGAATGCATTATCACCACCTGCCCCCCGAACCGCCGCCGGAAACGCGATGAAATCTGCGGCGTCAAGGCTATTTCCGGCACCAGCACCATCGCCGTCTTCCCCGCTTCCAGGCAGTGCAAAATGGTTTCCAAATATACCTCCGTCTTGCCGCTGCCGGTAACCCCGAATAGTAGAAACGGCGCGAATCCACCCCGGTCGAAGGCTTCATTGACAGCCCTGATCGCCGACCTCTGTTCCTCCGTATGGACTATATGCTGGTATTCGGCGAGATGGTCGGTCTTTTCGCGGATGATTTCCCGTCGTCCTTCATTAATTAATCCCTTGTTAATCAACAACTTAACTATTGAAGACGAAACCCCCGTTTCGGTCATTAAGGTCTTGCGGGTCACCGGCGGAGAATCCCGCAGATAACGGATTATCGCCGCCCGTTTCGGAGTCTTGCTCTCCTGTTCACCCAGCCAGGTTTCTATATAATCTTCCCTCAATTCATCGTTTATGGTCAGCACCGTTTCCCAGCGGGGTTTAAGCTTCGGCGGCAGTATGCTTTCGATGATTTCTATCAGACCCCGCTTTTCCAAAGATTCCAACAGAGGCATCAATCCCGGACTCCGATGATGCCGGCGGAGTACCTTCAACGGAACTTGCTTTTTGCCCCGCAGCTGGTTCAGCAGTTCGGAGATTTCCTCCGAATAACCCTGAAAGAGCATCGGTTCTCCTGAATCGCCTTCTATCAATCGCACTGTCTTTTCCGATTCCGCCAGCATTCCCGCCGGATGCGCCGCCGCAATAACTTCACCCAACGGACAGCAGTAATACTCTGCTATCCAGCGGCACAATTCCAAGGTTCGTTCCGGCAGCGGCGGTTCGGAATCGGCGATGTCTATCAGCGGGCGAATCCTCGACAATTCGGTCGATCGGGGAAATCCGACCACAACTCCCGTCTTCGCACCCTTGAGGTAAGGCGCTATCACCCGGCAGCCCAGCTTGAGCGATCCCTTCAAAGCGCCGGGGATGGCGTAAGTCAGAGAATCCGCCTGCGGAACGGGCATAGCCACATCGACCAGGTCCTCCCTGCTGTATTCCACCAAAGGCTCATCCGCGAATTCCGGCGAGGCTTGATGATTCATCTCAGCCTCTTCAGGCGGAGTCTGATCATTGGATATGGAGTCTTCGCTCATTTCTTCAAAAACTTCAATTTCAGGGGAACGCCGGTGAATCCGTAGTGCTCCCTGATTTTCCGCTCTAAAAACCGGCGGTAGGGAACGGTGATTAAATCGGGAAAATTGCAGTGCAAAGCGAATATGGTCGGCTGAATCGACACCTGAGCGGCATATTTTATCCGAATATAGCGTCCTTCGATCGCCGGAGGGGGCGATTTTTCGATGATGGACAGCAGGTAATCGTTCAATTCGGAAGTCGCCGCCCGCATCTGACAATTCCGCATAATTTCCAGCGATAGCTGAAGAACCCGGTGAATCCGCTGCTTGGTCGAAGCCGATATGGTCAGCATCGGCAGATATCCCAAATTCGGCAGCCGCCGGGCTATTTCTTCACGGAACCGGTTGAAAGTGCCGCTGGTCTTTTCCAGCAGATCCCATTTATTCGCCAAAAGGATGACGCCCTTGCCCCGGTCAACCGCCTGGTTGATGATTCTGGCGTCCTGATTGGTGATATTATCCGGAGCTTCGAACAGTACCAGGGCGATGTCGCATCTGCCGAGCGCGCGCCCGGTGCGCAGATTGCAGAAGAATTCCACCGCTTCCTTCACCCGCGCCGGACGGCGCAGACCGGCGGTGTCGATCAAGGTGATTTCCCGCTCGTAAAATTTCACCTTGCTGTCGATGGAATCGCGGGTGGTGCCGGGGGCTGAATCGACTATATGCCGGTCTTCATTCAAAAAAGCGTTGACCAGCGATGATTTACCCACATTGGGCCGCCCCACCACCGCCAGTTTGATGGAATCATCCTCGATGATTATTTCATCGGGCGGAATATCTTCAAAGACCGAATCGAGCAGGTCGCCGACGCCTCGCCCCCGCAGGGCGGAAACCGGATGCGGTTCCCCCAGCCCCAGCCGGTGGAATTCATGTATACCGGCTTCGCTTTCTGCGGTATCGGCTTTATTCACCGCGAGGATGATTCGTTTATCGCCCCGCCGCAGGACTTCGGCTATCGCCTGGTCGTCGGGCATCACACCTGCTTGAACATCGACTATGAAGATAACCCGGTCGGCTTCCTGGATGGCGATTTCCGCCTGATTGCGGATGGCTTCTTCCAGCGGATGGCTGGGATTTTCCACCATACCGCCGGTGTCAATCAGGGTGAATGTCCGCCCCGCCCAATCGCTGTCGGCGTAATGGCGGTCGCGGGTTACCCCCGATTCTTCAGCCACCACCGCTTGACGCCGTCCGATAATACGGTTGAACAGGGTGGATTTGCCCACATTGGGGCGGCCGACTATAGCGATGATTGAATTCAAAATGATGAATTAAAAATGAAAAATGTAAAATGAAGAATGAACCTCTTGCAAAAGTCCGGATTAACCGAATTTGTCATTCTGAACGAAGTGAAGAATCTCTTGTTTTTCAACAACTTACAATATAGGATATCCTTCACTAGTGTAATGTCAAATTTGCGTTGTCGTAAATAATTTGTTATATTTTCTTCATACTCAAACCATAGAAAGGATTGAATATGAAGAAATATATTGTGACACTCACAAAGGAGAAGCGGGAATTACTGAGCACTCTTTCTTCCAAAGGCAAGAATAAATCACAGAAGCTCGTCAACTCGTTGATATTGCTTGGATGTGATGAGGGAGAGTTCCAAAAAGA
>JABMRZ010000123.1 GCA_013202315.1 Candidatus Tariuqbacter arcticus
CGCTAAAAGCATGCGGGAATGACAGGGGGGAACGTGGGAACCGCCAGTCGGTGGACTAAAGCCTATAGCCTACAGCCTACAGCCTATTTTCAGGGTAAAGATTCACAGTAAATAAAGTAATGAAGTAATAGTTCTGAAAAATTAGAAATATCGACAATCTTTTGTCGATGTCGTAGCGGTAAGCGCCTAACATGCGCCAATCAGGCAAAAGAATACGCCAAGCAATTTTGGAGATATCTCAATGACCGATAGGAAACAATATAATCGCAGGCATTTTATTAAGACTGCCGCTGCTGCAGTTGCTGGAACGGCGGTATTAACTATTGGGAATATGAGATGCTCCGATACTGATTCCACATCTGAAAAAGAAACTAAATTCATTTATAGAACACTCGGGAAAACCGGGATTGAAGTGCCCATCATTAGTATGGGAGTTATGAACGCTAATAATCCCAGACTTGTTCGAGCTGCATTGGAAGCTGGAATAACCCTTTTAGATACGGCATATACCTATATGAGGGGCAGAAACGAGAAAATGATTGGGAATGTGATAAAAGATTTCCCCCGTAATTCATTTGTCATTGCGACTAAAGTGGGCGCTGGTAAAGATAGGAACACTCATTTATATCCGAAAGGCACTACCGAAAAAAGGTTTCTTGATGAACTGGAAACAAGTCTGAAAAGACTGAAGCTGGATTATGTGGACATCCTCTATCTTCATAACAACATAGTTAAGGAGACGGTATTTTTTGAACCGGCTTTGAATGCTTTTGAGAAAGCTAAAAGAGACGGTAAAGCCCGCTTCGTGGGTGTTTCCACTCACAAAAACGAACCGGAAATAATTCAAGCCGCCATCGATACAAAATTCTATGAGGTTATCCTAACTGCATATACTATCATACAGCCTCACAACAATGAAATAAAAAAGGCGGTAGCCAGAGCAGCAGAAGCTGGTTTTGGTATTGTAGCGATGAAAAACCTGGGCGGCGGTTATCTGGATAGAGAAACGAGGAAAAACCCTATAAACGCTAAAGCGGCGATAAAATGGGTTCTACAGGATGAAAATATCCATACCGTGATTCCCGGTTTCACAACATTCGATCAGATGAATGAAGATCTTTCGATTATGGAAGACCTGACGCTTACTGAACAGGAAAAAAGGGACCTAAAACTGGATACAACTAAGGGGAGTCTATATTGCCCCGGTTGTGAAAAATGCTTGGCTGAGTGTCCGGATAATCTGCCGATCCCCGATATAATGAGAGCTTATATGTATGCATACGGGTATAGAAACTTAGAAGAAGCTCAAATATTGATAGGCACTTTGAACCTGCCAAATGATGTATGCAGGGAATGTTCAGAATGCAGTGTGAAGTGCGCATCAGGATTCAATATACCCCGGAAGATTAGGAATGTGATCCGTATCAAGGATATTCCTGAAGATTTCATCATATAATTCAAAGACTAATATAATATTAGAATTCAGCAATAACATTGATATGTCGAAAATACTATCACACATAGTAGTATTCTGCTTGCTTCTGAAGACAATAGTATTTGCAAATGTGTTGTATGCGGGAAATCCACCTCCTGTATTCCCTGAAATTGAAGGATGGGAATTGTCGAATGAAATACTGACTTTCCATCCCGGAAATCTCTATGAATATATTAACGGAGCGGCTGAATCTTATTTAGACTACCATTTCCAGGAACTTAAAGCAGCTGAGTATATAAGGGGAAGCAATGAGTCCGTTACTGTTGAAATATACCGGTTTGAAACGCTGAATCATTCCTTCGGAATTTACAGCCAGGAAAGATCAAAGAAAGGAAATTTTCTAAATATTGGAGCTGAAGGCTATATTGAAGCGCCGATATTGAATTTCCTTAAAGGACAATACTATATCAAAATCGGCGCTTTCGGACAGGATGCGAAATTGGTAGAAACGCTTATGATTATCGCCGAATCAATCGATAGAGGATTGGAAGCCGAAGCATTTCTTCCTCGTATATTAACCTGTTTCCCCAAAAAATATAAAGGAAAGAACTCGGAATCGTTTATCGCGAAGAATTTCCTCGGACACAGTTTTTTATCCAATGCTTTCACCGCAGAATATTATGAAGGCGAGGATATTTTTGAGCTTTTCATTATTCAAATGCAATCAGCGAGGAAATGCCGCTTAATGCTGAGAAACTATCTGAATTATCTGAAATCCACGAAACACGAACTTCAAGAGTGTAAGTATGAACTGATCGATCCCTATAACGGTTTGGTTACTCTATTTTGGAAAGGAAATATAATTTGGGGCGGCATACAAGAAGGCGGAGTCCGGACATATTACTTATCGGAGATTGAGAATCTCTTGAAAGAAAATGGATTTTTCGATTAGTCGCTGGCAAGGGAATCTGATGGTAAAATAATAATCGCCAATCATTAAAGATTTCTGTGGTATTATAGTAACCCGTTACTTGACGAGTAAAAGTATCTATATCTGCTGGCAGCCTCCAGCCGCCGCTTGGCTAAATATACCACGCTTCCCAATCCATCAGGCTCGCAATAACAGGGCTCCCTTGAGGATAAAACGGGTCGTTGAGCGCGGGCAAAAGCAAACTGTTTCCTCGTCGACCTTGTCGAGTTTACGATATCTGCCAGGTAGAATTCGCATAATTTTATATAGGTTCTTCGCTGAATTGTATGGTTAAAGATAATATCTGTTATACTGTCTATTCAGCTCTTCTTTAAAATTTTCCTCTATACCGTCATTCCCG
>JABMRZ010000124.1 GCA_013202315.1 Candidatus Tariuqbacter arcticus
AACCGAAGAATTACCATCGACCACTGATATCCATCAACCAATAACTAACAACTAAGAATCCTACGATCCGGCCGAGACTTCGCCCGGAAGAGGGAGCTTCGCAGTTAGCATTGGAAATTGGAAATATAAAAGAGAAGCATTCACAGTGAATAAAGTAATCAAGTAATAATTCTGAAAATACTGGCGACATCGACAAAAAATTGTCGATATCGCCAGTCTTTTCAGAATTATTACTTCATTACTTAATTTACTGTGAATCCTTCTCTTTTAAATTTCCAATTCTAACTGCGAAGCCCCTTCTTCCGGGCGTAGTCCCGGACGAGGCGTAGTACCTGAATTCTGAAATTCGTATATTTTCTGACAGAAAATCACTTAATATCTTGTCTTATATAGAGTTGGAAATATCTAACAACCTAAAGATTCATCCAACTTTTAACCTTTAACTTTTAACTTTTAACTTTTAACTTTTAACTTCCTACTTGTCTGGATTAGGATAATGGGCTTATTTCGTCAACCTAAAGAAAATTTTTCTTGTTCCCCTAAAATAGTTACTGCCAGTCTTTCGGTCTTATGCTTATTGTTATGCTTTAATTGCGGCAGCGGGGGACAGAATGAAGGAGAGGGTAAAATGAATGAAAATAATTCTGCCGGAAAAATCCGCTATCCGGTAGTGGCGGGTCAATTCTATACCGCAAATCCAACCGCTTTGCGGGAGGAAGTAGAAAAATATATCGATGATGCTGAAGTATTCCCGGAATTTGAGCCGATTGCCCTCATAGCTCCGCATGCGGGATATGTATATTCCGGTTGGATAGCGGGTTACAGCTTCCGTCAAGTTCAGGGTAAACATTATGATGCGGTGATAGTGATTTCACCGTCGCATGTCGATTATTTCGGCTTCAGCGCGGTGCTTACCGAAGGAAGTTATCAAACCCCTTTGGGAAGGATACCTATAGACCGGGATTTAGCAAAGGAACTATGCGCTCAGTCTGAATTGGTCGTGGCTTCTGAACAGGGGCATTTCAGCAGGCACGGCGGAAGAGGCGAACATTCGCTGGAAGTGGAGCTCCCCTTCCTTCAAGTAGCCTTGGGTGAATTTAAATTAGTCCCGATTGTTATGGGGGATCAGAGCTGGGAAAATTGTAAAGCGTTAGGAGAAACGCTGGGGAAGGTTCTAGCCGGTAAAAAAGCTCTCATTGTGGCCTCCACTGATTTGTCGCATTTCCATTCCTATGGGGAAGCCAATAAACTCGACAGCGCCTTGATTGAATCGCTCGAATTATATCAGCCGGAGCAGACCTGCCGTCAGTTGATGATGCGTAAATTGGAAGCGTGCGGGGGAGGACCGGTGGTGGCGGCGATGATTGCCGGTAAAATGCTGGGCGCGGAAGGGCTGAAAGCCCTGAAGCACGCCAATTCCGGCGATGTCCCGATGGGAAGCAAAGATTCAGTGGTGGGCTATTTAGCCGCGGTGATTTATAAAAAAGCTGGCGAGGGCGTAAAGAAAATGAAATCGAAAGAATATTCTGAGCAAATCCCCGACGAAGAATCTTTGACTTTGGAAGAAAAACGCCAGTTGATGGAAATTGCCAGAGCCTCTGTCGAATGTGCGGTTAGAGGCGAACCCATTCCGGATTTCGTTCCGGTGTCCGAAACTCTAAAACAGGATAGAGGCGCATTCGTTACCCTGACCAAAGATGGCAGACTTAGGGGCTGCATCGGGTATATCGTTCCTGTGAAACCGCTGTATCTAACGGTGGAGGAGGTCGCTCAGTCAGCGGCGCTGAGAGATCCGAGGTTTCCCCCGGTTTCGATAGGGGAATTGCCGCTTTTGGAATATGAGATTTCCGCCTTGAGCCCGGTGAGGATAATTCAGGATGTGGGAGAGATTGAGATCGGCAAGCATGGATTGATTATCCGCCGGGGCTTCAATCAAGGATTGTTACTACCGCAGGTCGCTTCCGGGTATGGCTGGGATGTGAAACAATTTCTGGAACAAACCTGCAGGAAGGCGGGACTGCCAATCGACGCCTGGAAGAAAGAAGGAACGGAAATTAGCGTCTTTTCTGCGGAAGTGTTTGAGGAGGGAGAGATAAAGTTGGAAAAGTGAACGGTATCCCCTTTTCTCAAAGAACTTAATAATTACATTATGAAGGCAGTGAATGGGAAATAACTAATTTCGACAAGCCCTGGGGAACTTATGAAGTCCGCAATACCGGCGAAGGATGGGACAAGGTAAAGCAGCCGCTGTTGATGCGCAGCATCCTACGCACCGGCTATCATTTCTTCACACCGGATGACGGATGGTTCGTGGGATTCTTCCCCACTGAAGTCCCCAAGTATATAGGAAAAATCGCTCATTGGAACGGCAAGAAGTAGATTTGCTATCCAGATTCACCATACCCAAATCCCAATCCAAAAACCTTCACCATCCTCCCCAATCAGCGTCCTCAGTGGTTTAAAAACACTGATTACCAACTACCATCAACCGTTTGCTGTTCACCGTTTACCGTTCACCATCAGACTAATTGGAGATTTGAATTGATAATACTTGACATTTTCATAAATCGACACTAAATTTATAGTAGTGGTAATTGAAATAAACACTTGTCGAATCCTTCTTGGAGGGATAGAATCAAAATGCTCACCAAAACGAAATCCTTACTCATCGCTGCCGCTATATGCGCCGTCCTTAAATCCTCTTTCGGACAAGAACTCAGATCGTATTATATCACCTGCGACCCGGCTGAATTCGCCTATCTCATCACCCATCCCGAAGAAAACGAATACATCGACTGCATCTTCGAATACCAAGGAGAAGTGTGGGAAGACACTCGAATCCGGCTGCGAGGCGAAGAAGCTATGTATTATCCCAAGAAATCCTTCAAGGTGAATTTCCCGGCTGAAAACCGCTTCTACGGCAGGGATAAGATGAACCTCAAAGCCCAATGGAACGACCCCAGTTTCTCACGGGAATATCTTGCCTTCGACCTTTATCTGCGGGCGGGGCTGAAAGCTTCGGGAACCTGGTTCGCACGATTATATGTCAACGATGACTATATGGGCTTATACCTGGATGTCGAACAGGTGGACGAACATTTCCTGGAACCCCACGGTCTGGATGAAGGCTCTTCCGTATATAAAGCCGCTAATGTCGGATGCCTGCTCTCACCCAACGATCCGGTTGAAGAGATTTGGGAGAAAAAAACTAACCAAGCGACCGGCTATTACGACCTGTATAACCTGATCGAATGGCTCCACACCACCCCCGATGAGTTGTTCCTGGAAGAACTGTCGGACTATTTTCACCCGGTAGAAACGATTAGAGCTGTCGCTGTTAACTCCCTTTTGGGAAATAAATCGACTTACTACCAGAATTACTATCTCATCCACGACTTGAACCAAACCGGGTATTGGCGCTATATCCCCTGGGATATGGACAACACTTTCGTCTATTCAGCCGATTACGATGAGCCGCAATATTACCGCTGCGGACACGAATCGCTCAGCGATTTGAACGCTCTAATCTCCCAATGCTGGGATAACCACGCTGTCCGGAACTTTGTCTTCCAGCATATTGACGGGCTGATGGACAGCCTCTTCACCCAAAACTACTACCAGGGGATTACTAATACTCTTTCTGTCCTGCTATATCAAGCTGTACTGGATGACACATTCAAACAATTCACCACTGAAGATTTTATCGCCGCGCTGGGGCAAATTCCCGGCGATGCCGACAACCGCTGCGCCAATATGGAATATAGAATGCTTCACGAACCCCTGCCCTTCGACTTGAATCCGGCGCTCATCACTCCCACTAACGTCTACTTCTCCTGGGAAGCGGCCAGAATCGCCGACGGTTCCACCGCCGCCTATGAAGTCGAAATCGCCGATGACCCGGACTTCACAACGAATGTCGTTATACTGGACGCTTCAACCAGCGACTGGCTGTACCATTCGAATATTCAGCCCGGTCAGTATTACTGGCGCGTTTTCGCTTATTCACCCTCGAATGACGATGTCCGCTCTCTCACCTTCTATTCCGAATTGAATGTTCCTGAAGACGCCTTCACCGGAACCGAAGTTACCGGCGTTATCGAAGATTCGACCACCTGGGATATATCTGGCAGCCCCTACAGTCTGCCCGAAGGCTTAACTATAGCGGAAGGAGCCGTGTTGACCATCGAACCGGGAGTCCTGGTGGGAATCGGCGCCCAGCAGTCGATCTTCGTTGAAGGCGCCATCGAAGCCATAGGAACCGCTGACGATTCAATCCACTTCGTTCCCCTGAACCCCACCCCGGATCCCGATTCCAACTGGGGCGCAATAATCGTAACTAACACCACCGATGAAACGAGTATGGCTTATGTCTCCATCACCAGGGGTAGCAACGGACCCACTATCCCTGAATCTGCAGCGATGATAAAAATCCTCGGAGGACAATTTTCCCTCTTCGACAGCCACCTAAGTTGGGGTGATTATGGTGGTATCGTCGCTTATTCAGCCTCCATTTATGTGGAACGGGTAATATTTGAACATTTCGGCAGGCATATGATTCTGGCGGGGGGAGAAAGCGCGGTGGTTCGTTCCTGCAGTTTTACTTTTGGACCGGTTATTCCCGCCTATGCCGGACTGGTGGAGTTTAATAATATATCCGGCAGCGGTGAAGTTAGCCGCTGCCTCCTCTTCGCCGGCGGAGATGACGCTATGGATTTCGATTATTCACATAATCTGGAAATTAGCCGCAACTACATCACCGGCGCAAGCGATAAAGGCATATCCATCGGTGACCAATGCGACAATATCAGCGTTTCCAATAATATTATTGTCAACTCCGCTATCGGAATCGGAATATATACTACCGCAACTGCTGAATTTTTCAATAATCTGTTGTCATTTAATGGCGAAGGCTTATCGGTGACTCATCCTGGAGGCTCTGGCGAAACCCTCATATACAATACCATATTCTGGCAAAACGGAGTGAATATTATTTCCCCCCCTCCGGACTATCTTACTGTCGAATACTGCCTGGTGGGAGGAGCCGTCCCCTGGCCTGGGCAGGGAAACATCAATTCCGACCCCAATTTCATCGATCAATGGAATGAAAATTTCTACCCCCAGAGTAATTCCCCCTTAATCGATGCCGGATTCGGCACCGGCAATCCGGAATTCGACTTCAACGATTCCGCTAGAGTGGACATTCCAGCCATACCCAACACCGGAGCCGGTGTAATCGATTATGTTGACATCGGTGTATATGAATACAGCGAATATTCCACCGGAGTATCTTCGCCGCCGCCTGTTCCCGAAACTTATATTTTACTGTCAAACTATCCCAATCCCTTCAATGATGTCACCAGGATTAATTTCGCCGTTCCCTTCAGCGGTAAGGTCGAAATAACAATTTACGACCTGCTTGGCAGGCGGGTTTTTTCCCGCAAATTTGAAAATCTCCCCCCCGGCGGACATTCCCTGCTCTGGAACGGACGCAATGAATCGGGAGTATCATTAACTTCAGGGGTCTATTTCTGCCGGATGAAAGGTGATAATTTCAATAGAACGATTAAGTTATTGATGCTGAAGTAGCTGGTAACTGTAAGCTGTTATTATTTATAGAGAATTCCCTCGATTCCGAGGGCTTTTATTCATCAATCGGGATGTCGAAATAAGCATTTCACTTGACATTACCCCCTAAAATCATTATATTGATTTTAAGCATCGATCACTTTTTCAAATCAAAAACATTAAGGAGACTGAAATGAATAACTCATCAAAATCAGTTACCGATAAGCTGATTTACGGGCTTATTATTGCGTTTCTGCTGATCGGATTCAATCCGCAGAGGGGAAACGCTTTCGATCCCGCGAACACAAAAATAGTATATGTGGGTGGAAGCGGGGATTATTACTCCAATATTACAGATGCGGTTGCAGCCGCATGGGATCACAACACTATCATCATCTATCCCGGCGCCTACACCGACACCGATGTGGAAATTGATAGCATGTTGACCTTCATCGGCATAGGCGAGGTATATTGGAGCGCTTCCGACACCCTGTTCGTCTTGGGAGCGGACGATGTAACCTTTGAAGGCATATCATTCAAAGTCACCGGAAGTGTCGATCTGGCGGTAATGGGCGCTTACAGGTATGTTATGGAGAATTGCACCCTAAGATGCCGAACCTTCGATTTCGGACAGGACACTTCGCATTGGATAAGCTGTCATTTATACCCCAAATCTGCAGATGGCTGGGAGATTACAGGATCAAACACTATGGTGCAGATGAGAGACTGCAAAATGGGAGACGACATTCCCGGGCCGGATGAACCAGTGTATTGTTTAAACATCACCGACGAGGCCATGTTATCCGCCTATTACAGCAATTTTTACAGCACCGAAAGCAAGGCTATTTATTGTGATGACAGCCGCGTAAGGCTTTACTACTGCATGCTTATCGGTAATGTAGGCGCGGCGGTGGAAGCGGAAGGAAACAGCAATCTGTCGTGTTTATACACATCTTTTGAAGGCGACGACGGTGGAACGCCGGCAATAAATATTGAAGACCACACAACAGCGCATTTAAACAAGTGTATAATTCGAAATCGTGCCGAATCCGGCGATCATAAGTCTTTATATACTAAAACAACTGAGAATAGCAGTTTAATCGATAATAATTTCGAGGGTCAAATCCATCTCGATGAACCGGCTGCTGCTGCAAGCGGGGATATAGAGTTCTATGGATTCAACAGCACAACCGAAGGAGGAATAACAGACGAAAGCGGTGATAAAAAATTCGGAAATGTCGTAAATATGCATGCCTATGGCTTTGACGCTTTTTCCGGGGATAACGCCACGAAAACCATCACTGTCAATGGAATGCCGAACAATGCTATAATCCAGATCACTCCTACAGGAGGTACGCTCGATATTGGCGATGCAATGTCGGTAGTTATTCATATTTCAGGAGGTAGGTTTACCGTTTATCGTTCTGCATCGAACAATACCGATGACCTGGGATTTAACTGGACGGCGGAGTGGGAAGAATGATAAGAATATGTAGGGGCGGGTTTTAAACCCGCCCAATTTATCTGAAGGAATTATAAAACATAGGAGCCTCTTGCTAAAGTCCTGTATTCTTCATGTTGTCATTCTGAACGAAATGAAGAATCTCCTGTTTATTATAGACTTAACAGATAGAGA
>JABMRZ010000125.1 GCA_013202315.1 Candidatus Tariuqbacter arcticus
AAAATGAGCGACAAAAGTCTTTGTATTTTTATTGTAGGGACCAGGCACGGCCTCGACCACAAAAGTGACAATCATTAATGTCGTTTAATATAGAAAACCGGTTATCCGGTTTGTTCAGGAGGTATTAGCCTCTATGTTCCGTCAGGTTTCATACACAGTGTAATCCGACGGTTAGTGGAGCAGCGGGAATGACAGCCCCCTAAACCCTAACCAAAAATATTTGAAATTTAAAATTAATAATTAAAAATGCAAAATTGAAGACAATTCGGCATTTCGATTTTAACTCGCAACTCGCAACTAATTGTCTATTAAAAATATAGAACATTGTAAGAGATAGACTCTTACAATGAATGTGTAAGAATCTAAACCCTAAACCCTAACTGTCACATAGCAACTGATTGCTAACAGAATTAATGCTACTTTCTTATAGCAACTGATCGATAACTCCATTTTCATATCTTTCAATGTGTTGTCAAGGCCGAACCCGAAGGGTTCGCTTGTATAGCCTTAACAACATCTACTAAATATATTATAAACAGGGCTTTGGTGAATACTTAAGATTCACCAAAGCCTGTAACTACATTCTTAATAATAGAGAGTTATCGATCAACTGCTATGAATTGCCTTTAAAAGAGTTATCGATATCGTGTCTTTATTTCTGTTATCGAACTGTTGCTATCCATCACCTAACACCTAAACCCTAAATCCTAAACCCTAAACCCTATTTTCAAAGTAAAGCCCCCCAAAAAATTCCGGGGCTCTTAACTATTGATTATCTTATTAGCAGCAACTTCTGCGTCTGATGAAAGTTTCCGGCTGTCAATTGGGCGAAATAGATTCCGCTGGCTAATTGCGAAGCATCGAAAGTCCTATGATAGACGCCGGCTGGATACCAATCATCGATCAACTGCGCAATTTTCTGACCTTGAATGTTGAAAATAACTAATGAAACATTGCCTGCCTGCGGAATGTCGAACCGTAATTCCGTTACCGGATTAAACGGATTCGGACAGGCGTTATGAAACGCCATTTCATTGGGAATAAGCGCCGCCGTTTCATCCGGAATGTCTTCAAAACTTTCACCGGTATTAGCCCACTCACCGATTGGCGAGCCATCACCGGCGGACAGTTTCTCGAAGGCAAAACCGTCCTCATCCCAGATAAAGCCCGGATAAAGACCGGTGTAGGCGGTGTAAATATACTCGCCGGAGAGGGCGTTTGCCGGAACATATTGAGTCCGGTCGCGCTCCAAAGATCCGCCGCCCGCCAATGTTAGATTGAACGGTCCCAAAACCGGACCATACTGAATTCCGGTCGGCAGGGTTACCATAATCCAGGAGTCGAATGTCTGCGGAGTGGCTTCATTGTTGGTTAAAACTACATTGTAATCGAAGCTGCCTCCGGCTGCGGGAATCTGAATAGGGGGATTGGAAGGCGTGAGTTCGACCGCAACATCCGGAGTCGTCCCCGAAGGAAAGCCGGTTAACCGCACATCGTCGACATACCACCCTTCGTCAGCGCCGCCGCCGTCCGAACCGAAGCGGAGTTGGATATCACCGGCATAAGCTGGACGAAATCGGAAGGCACAGACTGAAGGAACTGCTGCGGATCAATGAACCGTTGAATACAACCTATAATATGAAAGAACAATTACTTCTGTTATGGGAGCTGCCCAATCTTGCGGAAGGGGAAGAATTCCTGCTTAAGTGGTGTAAAGATGCGATGAACAGCGGCATTAAGCACCTGATGAAACTGGGCAAATCGATAATGGCGCACAGAACGGGAATACTGAATTACTTTGAACATCGCATAACTACCGGCACTGTAGAAGGGCTCAACAACAAAATCAGCACCCTGAAAAAGCAAGCCTACGGTTTCAGAGATATGTTCTATTTCAAACTGAGACTGTTCCATCTGCACAAGCAGAACTACTCATTATCCGGATGAGCCTGTTAAGAAATCTTGTGGAATGTCGGCATTCTTTCGCCCCGCTATAGCAAAATAGTACAAAGGTTGACCTTCCATTGAAAGCCTGTGACGGTATCGCTCGAGGTAATATATATCAAGATATTCAGAGAAGATCAGTTCTCGTACAGTGAGTGAGAATCCTGTTGTATCACTTTTATCAAGAAAGGTTTCCTTAATATTAAAAGCTATCCAACCCTTGCTTTGAAGAATATTAAATGCCTCTATAAATGCTTTCGCGGGTATATCTCCAAATCCTAGCGCCGCAACCGTAGTCAAGCAATCAAATGACCAGCCTTGCAAGTTTTCACTTTGTTCCTCAGTTAAATTACAAAAATCAACTACTTCATAAGCATCATATACTGTAGGTCTATCACGTTGGCATGCCTCACATGCCTCATGAATTATATCTGTACCGACAAGACGTGCACATCCGTACTTTCTTAATTCCTCACCCATCATCCCATTACCCGCTCCTAAATCCAATACCCGAAGTTCCGTAAAGTTTTCTTGAGCCTGAGACACGCTATATCTAAGTGCTTCTGCTACCTTACTCGTAGAATTACATTTAAGGCGTTCATAGAACAATTGTTCATACAAACCCATTATTTTATATATTTCAGCATATTCATGAAAGAGAATTTTTCTTTCTTTATCATCCGATTCTATCAGATAAAAATATTCTTCATCCTGATCAAGATTTTTTGTGTCTATCTTGGGAAATCTAATTTTGAACTTTCCGCTCATTATTAATACTCCTTATTGATTGATAAGCCTAACAATTAATAGATTGATCCGTATAAGACGCGGAACATCGTTTTTCGATCCGTATAACACGCCGTTGATTCGGTGAACTTCGCTGTGGCAATCCTTTTTATATCAATAACTTGCGCTTCATTGCGCTTGGGCTAGCGTTACTTCAGGCAGTGTTGTTGGGGCGAAGAACAACTGGTCGAGTATTTCTGCGTCATAGAATCCCTCATGGATGAAAAAAACATCATACACACCCACATTCAAGTCAATCTGATAATACCCCGTAGAATCGGTATAAGTGGAATCCGTTACCGCCCCGGGTGAATCCGCTTGGAAGAGGACTTTGGTCCCCTCGTGGCTGGTCTGGTTTTCCAGGTAGCAATACCCATCCACCTAGACGGCGTATCCAGAAATTGATAACAGCATTAAAGCTGTCAAAGAAATGATCAGCCGTTTCATAGTTAATTCTCCAGATTTGATTATTGATTATCCCTCATTATTGACTGATTAGCCGCACCTGCGGTCTTACCGGAACCGCAAGGGCGGGTGAATACCGGATTATTCCAATAATCTAAAGTGCGATGCTGGGATCTATGCTGGGATGGCAAAACAACATCAATGAAACATTATAGCAATTATTTGGCTAAAAGTCCAGAAAAAACGCTCAGCTGGGCGTCGTTAAAATAACTTATTTCCATCCACAGTAATCGAAACATTCAGCCTTCTGCTCCGCCGGTCCTGCCGGAAACGCAAGGGCGGGTGGTGAAGGTGATTATCCGAAATTACCCACGGCGATAATAGCTCGGTAGAGGTGAAGAGGAAGGAATAATGCGTTTAAAACTAACCTATGAATTCCGTATGATAAAAAAGTCGCCTATTCCCAGGACACACGGTAGTAATAACAGCCGCCTGATAATACATTCACATCTTCATATTCTGAATTAGTTGAACTACCTATTGGAGTCATCCCGATAATGTCGAAGTAGGGTTCGGTTGAACGGTAAATGTGATAAATTGTGGCATTGGGGACATCGTTCCAATCTAATAGAATATTTGGGCTTGAAACCGCGATGGTGACATCTTCGATGGGCGGCGGCGCCTGAACGAAGTAGTAAGCTCCGATATCACATCTGGTTCCATCGGGATCCAAAGGGTAAGCCGGGTCTCCGGCGTCGATGCAGGGGCTGCTTCGCCGCAGAGTGTACTGGCAGGCTGGGCTGCCGGTAAATTGAGGGTCCGATGAAATACATCCGATACCGGGAGAACAGTTATTCCAGTTGCTTCCGTTACCGTAATTATCGTTATAATTTAATATTGCATCCCCTTGACTAACTACGAATTGAATACCGTCATCATCGTTAAAGGCGATGATATTATTGATGATTTGAAGACCGTAATGGTTGTCGTCGATTAAAAAACCATGATGCCAAAGCGTGTACATCACATCGTTGTTGTAATAAACCACATTTTCAACTCCCGTAAGCCTTACAGCGACATATGAAATATAGGCAAAAACATTGTGATGAATGTATAAATCATCGCAAAATTCGATAAGAGTCGCGTAGGAATGGCTTTCATTGAGATTATGAATATAATTATGATGTATATCCAAATCACTGCAGTATTCGGTATAAATACCGGTGTAGCAACCGGTGATTTCAAACCCGGCGATTTCCCAACCGTGAGCATCGTCCAAATAGATGCTGCCATCGTTTACCAGGGTAGAAACGCTGTCACCGAAAGCCCCCGCGCCTAAAATATGGATATCCATAAGCATAATCCCGCTCCAAACGAAACCGTTGTAAGTTCCCGGCGCAACGAGGATGGTATCGCCGGAAGATGCCGCATATAATCCCAACTGGATTGAAGGATAGTCTTCTGGGATATGAATTGTATCAGCCGAGGCTAATCCCCGGAAGGCGGCGATTATCATCAATGATTTCAGCCATTTCATTATTATACCCGTTCCCGAAAATAATTTCCAGAATAGGTTTGATTTATTGTAAGGGTTTGATTAATCAAACCCCTGAATCCCCAAATGAAACGATTAGACTATAACTTTCTGTAGCTAAATTCTGAAATTCGTGTTTTCCTCGCGGAAAATCATATAATATCATATATCATAATAACTTGCAACTACCATATGTTTTGAATTTTGAATTTTGTATTTCGAATTAGGCGCTTATTGAACCAACATCAACAAAAAATTGTCGATATCGCTATTTTTTTCAGAATTATTACTTCTTTACTTTATTACTGTTAATCCTTATCATTACTACATTACTTAATTTACTGTGAATCTTACTTTATTAC
>JABMRZ010000126.1 GCA_013202315.1 Candidatus Tariuqbacter arcticus
ATTTTGCGTATATCAACAACATTTTTGACTAAATCAACGGAATCATTAATATTCATACTTTCAGAAGGTAAAACCGCATTAGAGGAAAAAGATAGAGAAAAAGGTGAAAAACTAACCATAGCTTCAAGCATTACTTTAACATCGCTTATCTGTCGAGCGCGAACAGATGAAACGAAAGCCCTTTTTATCTCAAATTCTGCATTGAAATTGCTCGTCAAATCAGTGATTGAACAGTTAATATCACCAGTTATGTCTTCAGCGTTGATGGAATCAAGGCTAATTATTTCGGCAAATAGTCGAGCATTGAAATCCGCTGAATAGTTATGCAGAGGATTCCGAATAGACAATGAAGATGCTCCAGCCGCTTCAACTTTCACATCAAGTTCACCTGGAAATAAATGGGGATAAAATCTTTGCGCCTCGACTAAATCCAATCGAATGGTATCGATACAAAACAAATAGATAATGATGATCGCTTTAAAGAATTTAAGTATTGCAAATAGAAAATGCTGAAGTGTTTTTAATTTTGAATTTTAAATTCTTAATTTTAAATTTCAAATATCTTAGGTCAGTTCTTCCAACCGTTCTTTCCAATCAAGGGGACGAAAGCGCAGCCGATTAAATCGTGTTCGCTTAACTCGCCGCCTTCTTTTTGTATTATGCGCAGAGTCTGGAAATCCCTGCCGCCCACCGGCGCGACTAAACAGCCGTTATCGCTTAATTGTTTCAGAAGGCCGCCGGGTATATCCGGGGCGGCGGCGGTGATAATAATACGGTCATAAGGCGCAAATTCCACTCTGCCCAATGTTCCGTCGCCTGTAAGGACAGCCACATTTGTATAGCCGAGCGATTCCAATCGTTCCCTGGCTTTTTTCGCCAGAGCCGGTATTCTTTCGATGGTGAAGACTCTCCGGCATAATTCAGCCAGAATTGCGGCTTGATACCCTGAACCGGCGCCGATTTCCAGCACTTTCTCTTTACCGGTGAGTTGTAGAGACTGGGTCATTAAAGCCACAATATAAGGCTGTGATATGGTCTGATTTTCTTCGATGGGCAGCGCATTATCACTATAAGCGTTATGATGCATAGCGGGATTAAGGAAGAGGTGCCGGGGAACTTTCTTCATCGCTTCAATCACTCTCGCATCGGTGATCCCTCTGCCCACAATTTGCTTCTCCACCATTTCGCTGCGTATATTTATATAAGGGTCTATCAATTATGGATTCTCAATAGATAACCGGTTACTAATTTCAGGAATTTATAGGTATCCATACACCGCCGGATATGACTTTTTTCATCGGAATATATTGTGGGTATGTCGATCCATCCGATTTTCAAGTTCTTATCAACCGCTTTCAACAACAACTCGGTTTCCGCCTCATAAGATGATGTGTTCAGCCGAATTGAACGCAGGAAATCCATCCTATACATACGATATCCGCACTGCCCATCCCAAATTTTTCGTCCAGTAACTATCGAAAGAATGAATGAAGTCGACAAGTTGGAGAACTTCCGATCCAAGGGCATTCCGGAAAGGTTCTTACGCCGATTGCCGATGATTATTCCGAACCGCCCCTCTTCAGCTTCAGCGATGAAAGCGGGGATACAGCTTGGATCATGCTGTCCATCGGCGTCCATAGTGAGTGTCCAATCGTATCCCATATCTATTACGCGCCGGAAACCGCTTTTTAATGCACAGCCTTTCCCCCGATTTCGGGAATGTCGAACGGTAACATACCCTTCATCTTCCAAATCGTCTGTGCAGCCGTCTTCCGAACCATCATCCACGATTATTGTATCCGCCGGTGCAAAATAGTGAGCGGTTTTCTTCAACAGCGGCTGTAACCGCCCGCTCTCATTATAGATAGGGATTATCAGGGATGTCCTCATTTTGCAGATATTTATATGGTGAATGTTATGTTGAACCGCCGGTTATCAATGTAGCCGCATTATAGGTTAATATCAATGATCCTCTTCGGAAATATCAACTGAGCAAGTGATCAGCCTGCAGCGAAAAACTAAACAACATTCTACCTTGAAAATAACTATTCCGCAGCTTTGCGAAGTATTATTTACATTCTCAGTGGTGGATGGTTCGCGAATTATCCCATCTATGATGGTTCATTCTGAAAACTATGAAAGAAATCTTGACTTTTTCAAAATATTTGCTTATATTAGGATTGATTTACCGCGGGGTGGAGCAGTTGGTAGCTCGTTGGGCTCATAACCCAGAGGCCGCAGGTTCGAATCCTGCCCCCGCTACAAATCCGCCAATAAGCGGAATGAAGACCGGTTTCAATTGATTCCGGTCTGTTTTTTTAGTTCTTCGCTATATCGCGTGGGTAATGCAAAATAATTAACCACGGATGAACACGAATAAAAAATATGCCGCTTGGTAAGAGATTGATTCGGAACCGTTGAAATACAAAGATGATACTGAATAAGCTGAAGGAAAACAGCGCAATAAAAAATCATCGGAAATCAGCGGAGAGTTAGTATATTATATTAATCCGATTGTCAATTTCTGAAATAGACTTCCCTGCCGCACTCGCCGCATTTATTTTCCCGCAAAGCTTTCACATTAGTATGATACCCCCACCTTTCCACTAACATTTTTCCGCAGGAGGGGCAATAAGAATGATTGCCCACATCAAGAGCGATATTTCCCACATATACCCATTCCAATTCCTGGCTGGCAATTCGGTAAGCCTGCTCAAGGGTGGCGGACTTGGTGGCGGGCGCGGTAAATTTGTAGTGTGGAAAATATCGTGAGAAATGAATTGGAATGTCCTTCCCCAAATCCGCAATCCAACGGACGGTTCGCTCAATTTGCTCCCTCGAATCGTTCTCGCCGGTTATCAGCAACTGGGTGATTTCTATATGGATTCCAGCCTGATGGGCGGCGGTAATCGTGTCCAGCACCGGTTGAAGGCGCACTCCGCCGCATAGCTTTCGATAGAAATCATCGTCCATCGATTTCAAATCGACATTCATAGCGTCGATTAAAGGAATTAATTTATCAAAGGGGGCGGGATTCACATATCCATTAGTGACCAGAACATTATACATCCCCTGGGCGTGGAATTCGGCTCCGCAGTCCAACAGGAATTCATACCACATCAAGGGTTCGGTATAGGTGTAGGCGACGCCGATTGACCCTTGCCTGCGGGAATAGGCGGCGAGTTCTTCCGGGGTAACTCTGCGGGTGGGAATCTTCTGCTGGGAAATCTGGTAATTTTGACAGAATTTACAAGTGAAGCTGCAGGAATTGGGGCCGACGGAGAGGATGATTTCACCGGGATGGAAATGATAGAGTGGTTTTTTTTCTATCGGGTCCATCGCTATTGAGGCGGTTTCACCGTAATTGACCGCATATAATTTACCGCCAATGTTGCGCCGCCCCCGGCATAATCCTTCTTGGCCATCTTTGAGCTTGCAGAATCGAGGGCATATTTCGCAGACTAAACGGTTACCTTTAATAGAGTAAAAGGGCGCTGATTTCTTGGATTCTAATATGGTAGTCATAGTCTTTCTCCATTAGCGGCGGAATGAGGAAGGTTTCAATGTGGGGAAGTTAATTTTAGTCAAAAACAATTGGAATTTAAAATTTAAAATGCAAAATGTAATATGTAAAATGTAGAATTGTGAATTTTACGGATAATTATAAAAAAGAGACACTAATAAGACAACTCATTGATTTAAGGGCATATAATATCACTGTAAGAGATGGATTTTTTCATTGAATTTGTATGTATCTAATGGATTTTCAGAACTTCCTTATAACTCTTCGGCCTAGAAGGTCGCCATCGGATAGTCCTCCGAGGGTTTCGCCGCTTATTTTCCTTTCTATCTTGTGTTCAGGGCGGGCGGCTTTCTCTGCTGCTATGACTTTATCATCCTCTTTTTCACCGGTCAATTGGTTAATACGCGTCTTGGCTTCATCCAGTTCGCGAGCTAAGAACTCGCATTTCGATTGCATAGCGGAATATTTTTCATTCAAATCATCGAGCCTTTCCGCCAGGACGATTAGTATTTTTTCGGTGATAGAGGGGAATCTTTTGACAATACTGTGAACACCTCCTCGATAGAGCATAACATCACTATCGACTTCCGCTTTGATAGTGCAAGTTCGCGGTTTTCCCAGGATGGAACTCATTTCGCCAAAAAGCAGACCATCATCTGAGAGTTCCGCAACCTTATTATCCCCTTTGTAGACTCCAAGTTTGCCGTGTCGAAGGATATAAATCACCGAAGAACCCTGTCCTTCTTTCAGGACGATTTCACCTGTACTATAGTGTAAAAGCTCGCTGTGGGCTTTATCTGTTTTTACTTTTTGCATAAGGAGCTCGATTTAACAATCTTAAAAAATGTAAGTGAATCTTATTGTCTGTTCTAAATACATTCATAACCTCCTGATATTTTGTATATTAATATTAGAATTAATATTCATTAATCCTATTAGGAGGCTCACCTAATGGGTGAAAAGAAAAAACGGAATTCAAAGCGTTCTTCTTAGCGACAGAAAGTTAGGAATCAGGATGCCAACAAAATATCTATTAAATTTACTATATTACATAATAAAAGTCAAGCAACATTATAAATGAAAGCTATTTTTATATAAATCGTGAACCATGAACCGTGATCTGTGAACCGTGAAGCGACTATCGACTACTAATGAAATTCGCCGGATTTTTTAATCAGCCCTAAAAAGCTTACAACTTAATTGGTCGATATAGAGTCTCTTAATAATAATAGCGCCAATTGAAACAAGGGATTTGTATTTATACGGGTTAAAACATCTTTTCCAAGAATTAGTATAAAGTTGAAATCGATGCGATTTTCCAGGCGGGTTATAATATCAATAATATATATACTGCTTATTATTGTCTGCTTTCATATTGATACAGCCTACTCTCGGCAGGCGGACAAGGTTTTCACTATTACCCGAACGAATATTCCGCCAGACATTGACGGGGATTTAAACGATGAAGCCTGGCTTGAAGCCAACTCGCTCGAAGAATTCCTGCAAATGGAACCCGACCGCTTCAACTCCCCTTCCGAACATACCATTCTAAAAATGCTCTACGACGATGAAGCGATATATATAAGTTTCCACTGCTTCGACAGCCAACCGGCGTTGATAAAAACCACCCTGCGCCGCCGCGATGAGGATCCCCCGGCTGACCAAGTGGCAATCGCCTTCGACTGCCGGGACGATAATCAGACCGCTTTCGTCTTCAAGTTGACCGCCGGAGGGACGATGTGCGATTTTTATCTCTTCGATGACGGAAACGAGCTGGATAATTCCTGGAATGCGGTATGGGAAGCAGAAGCGGCGGTCAATGACGGCGGTTGGGCGGCGGAACTGAAAATCCCCTTCACCGCCCTGCGATTCCCACCGGCACAGAATCACACCTGGGGAATGCAGGCTTTACGGCGGATCGACCGGAAAGGAGAAGAAGTCGCCTGGCCGGTCTTTGCGCGGGAAGAAGCCGGATATATTTCTCACTTCGCCGAACTCAGGGGCATTAAAAACATCCCTCAACCGTTCAACCTGGAAGTTCTGCCCTATTTCTCCTCAAAATACAAAAATACATACGATGAAATCGGTTTCTTAGCCGGCATCGGCGGCGATTTAAAATACAGCCTGTCTTCCGGAGTGATTCTCAATGCCACAGTCAACCCCGATTTCGGTCAAGTTGAAGCCGACCCCTCAGTGTTGAATCTCGGCGTGTTTGAAACCTATTACCCAGAAAAGCGCCCCTTCTTCCTCGAAGGCGCCGACATTTTCAATACTCCCTATACTATGTTCTACTCACGCCGCATCGGCAAAAGCCCCGGCTATTATGATTGTCAAAATGACGAGGAAATCATTTCCGAACCTGAAAACACCACCATACTCAACGCATTGAAGATAACCGGCAAAACCTCCGAGGGAATATCCTTCGGAGTGATGGAAGCCTTCACCGACCGGGAATATGCTGAAGTTGAAGATGAAGACGGAAACAAGCGGGATATGCTGTTAGAACCCTATGCTAATTATTTCGTGGGAAGGATAATCAAGGATTTATGGGCGGGGAATTCTTCCATCGGAGCGATCGCTACTGCGATGAACCGGGAAGGAGGAATGTCCGCTTATACCGGAGGATTCGACTGGAATTTGTATTTTAGAGAAAATGATTATAACTTATCCGGGCAGGCCGCCTTTTCCGATAGAGGCGATTCTCCCGATGACCGTGAAAGCGGGTATGGGATCGATGTTGGATTTGAGAAATCGGGCGGCAAACATCATGGTTTTGAATTTGAATTAGAAGCCCAATCCCCTGATTTCAACATCCGGGATATGGGGTTCCTAGACCGAGCCGATGAGATTTCCGGCTATGCTGAATACTTTTTCCGCACCAGAGAACCGGTCGGAATTTTCCGCCGGACTATTTCAGGCATCGAAACCTGGCAGGATTGGAATTACAACGGCGACCATATCGCAAACGGAATCGGGTTTGAGACCAACCTGCAATATCTTAATTACTGGGATACAAACTTCGGCGGTCATTATAATTTCCCGCGATATAGCGATTTGGAAACCCGGGGCGGTCCACTATTGCGTCCGCCGGCGAATTACGGCGGATGGTTCTGGGGAGGCACCGATTGGAAGAAAGATATCCGCGCCAGCATCAACTTCTGGGGCGGAGAAAACACTTTCGAAAGCTGGTGGTGGGGTGGAGATATCGGCTTGATTTACCGCCCCATCGACCGGATGGAAACTTCGATTTATATCAACTATGAACGAACATTCGATGAAAATCAATGGGTGGAAAACATTGAAGATGAAAGCGACAGCACTCATTATGTCTTCGGAAGATTGAACCAAAGTGAATGGACGCTTACCGCCCGCTTGAGCTATAATTTCACTCGGGATATGAGCTTCCAGCTGTATCTCCAGCCCTTCAACGCAGTCGGTGAATATGTTGAATATGTGGAACTCGCCCAACCGGGAACCTACAAATTCCAACCCTACGATCCCGGCGATGACTACGATTTCAACTGGAAAAACCTGAACCTAAACGCCGTCTTCCGATGGGAATACGCACCAGGCAGCGTCGTTTTCCTGGTCTGGAATCGAGGTATGGAAGACGAAGAATACCCCGGAAGATTTGAAATAGGGAATAATATGTCAGATTTAGCGGCAGCATCAGCCGATGATATTTTCCTCATAAAAATCAACCGGTGGTTCAATTTCTGATAAATAGATTCATCGCAGAGGCGCGGAGAACGCAAAGAACAATCGTAATCCTTTATAAATCTTCATACTTTAGCGCCTTCGCGGATAAAAAAAATACTAAGGAGAACAGAATTGGAACTTTGGTTCACCGAAGAACACACACCCAACACCCGCTTTTCTTTGAAAGTCAAGGAGCATTTATATCACGCAAAATCGGAATATCAAACCATCGATGTAATCGATACCTTTGAATTTGGGAAAGTGCTGCTATTAGATGGGATGGTGATGCTTTCGGAACGGGATGAAGCGGGTTATCACGAGATGATAGTCCATATCCCAGCGTTCACTCATCCTTCGCCGAAGCGTGCATTGGTGGTGGGAGGGGGGGATGGCGGTACCGTGCGAGAATTACTGAAGCACCAGACTATCGAGGCCATCGATATGGTTGAAATCGATAAAATGGTGGTGGAGACTTCACGCGTTTATTTGCCGAGTCTTTCGCACGGCTTCAGCGATCAAAAGGTCAACCTTATTTTTCAGGATGGTATAGAATTTGTTAAGGATACCGACAAGAAATATGACCTGGTGTTAATCGATTCCATCGACCCGGTGGGAGCGGCGGTGGGATTGTTTGCAAGAACTTTTTATCAGAATGTCCTAAAATGTCTGAATGAAGATGGCATAATATGTCTGCAATGTGAATCGAGCTTATACGATGCAAAGATTTCTAAATCTTCAATGCAAAGACTACAGGGTATGTTCCCGATAATATTGCCATATTTGTCTTATATTCCCACTTATCCTTCAGCACAGTGGGTTTTCGTGGTGGGTTCGAAGAAGTATCATCCTTTGACCGACTTCCGCGCCGATGCTGCTTCCAAGATGGAAGCGGACCTTGGTTATTATAATTGCAAAATACACAGAGCCGCTTTTGCGCTGCCCGCATTTCTAATAGACTACTATAAATGATATAGGGTTTAGGGGTTAGGGGTTAGTGGTCTGTCATTCCCGCATGCTTTTAGCGGGAATCCAGTGTCTACTATAAACGGTATTTTAATAACTGTTTACTTTCTTTATATCAAATATCTTATATCAAATATCAAATATCAAATATCTTATATCAAATATCAAATATCTTATATCAAAAACGGTCCTGTCGGCGTTCGCCTTGAAGCGGTTACAACCCTGATACTTTTGGGCAACGCCTTCGCTGTCTCCGCCAGCGCTAATTCCGGACTGTTGTTCTCCAAACTTAAATGCGCCAGTATCACCAGGTTCAATCCCCCCCGATGAGCTTGTTTTAAAGCCGCTGCGCACTGTTTATTCGATAAATGACCCCACCGAGATAGGATACGCGCCTTCAAGTCTTCCGGATAAGGTCCGTTATTGAGCATTTCAATATCATGGTTCGACTCGAATATCACCGCTTGACAGCGGGAAATTTCCCGCAATACCCCTTCGGTGACATATCCCAGATCCGTCGCCACCAGCATCCTCGAACCGCCCCCTTCAATCACATATGCCACCGGCTCCACCGCATCATGCGGCAATGGCAGCGATGAGATTTCAAACCCGTTAATTCGTGTTCCTATAAAAACCGATCGAAAATCCCCTCGCGGGACTTGATATGTCAGCTTCTCAATGGTGCCTTCACTGGCATAGACCGGATAATTCTCATACTTGCAGAGAATGCGAAGACCTCTAGTATGATCAGTATGTTCATGGGTGATGAACACCGCTTCGACATTTTCCTTGCTAATACCGTGTTCAGCGAGCCCGTTCAGTATCCGCTTGCGGGAAATACCCGCATCGATAATCAGCCCGCTTCCATCCTCTTCCAGATATATGCAGTTCCCTTCCGAACCCGAAGCTAAAATCAAAACTTTCACTTCACCGGCTCCCAGGCTTAGTTAAGGCGGCTCCTTCTGCGCATAAAGGGCACTCTTCAGGTTTGAATACCGGAAGGTTTAAATTAAGCAGAGCCCGGTGTTCCATTCCGAAATCGACCTTACCCCCGGAACGGTCGGCTAATATGCCGATTCCCACAATCTCAGCGCCCGCATTCCTGCTGATATTAATAGTTTCTAACACCGACCCGCCGGTGGTCACAATATCGTCGACTATTAACACTCTTTCCCCATTTTCCAGTTTGAATCCCCGCCTCAAAGTCAGCTTACCCGCTTCTTTTTCCGCATATACCGCCCTGACTCCCAATTGTCTGGCTGCTTCAGCCGCCATTATCATCCCGCCCAAAGCCGGTCCCAGCACCGTGTCTATAGACTGACCTTGAAAACCGTTCAGAAGTTCAGTGATCAACCTGGAATGTATCACCGGTTTTTCAAATATTCGGAATTTCTCCAGATAGGCGTCGCTGTGCAGCCCGGATGAAAGCAGAAAATGCCCCGACATCAACGCCTTGCACTCCCGAAACACAGCTTTTATTTCGCTTTCTAACATCAGTCTCCTTATAGCCAATAATCAGTTACTTGCATACTCGACCAGCAACTCGCAACCCGCAGCCCGCAGCCCGCAACCCGCAGCCCGCAACTAATCTAAAATCTCGTTTATCTCATCCCTCAGCTTCTTCGCCGCTGATCCCGCCGCTTCAGCGAAATCGGTATCGCTGGAGGCGTAGATTATTCCCCTGGAAGAGTTTATTAATCCCCCGCCGGGAAATCCTTTCAATGCGTTTTCCACCACAGCGTGCAAATCGCCGCCCTGGGCACCCACGCCGGGTATTAAGAAGGGCATATCGGGTGCGATTTCCCGCAGGCGCCGGAAATGTTCAGCCTGAGTCGCTCCGGTCACCAGTCCGATGTTTCCCAATTCATTCCATTCACAAGCTTTCGCCGCTACCGCTTCGAAAAGCTTCCTTCCTTCTCCGCTGAATTGAAAATCCTTAGCGCCCGGATTGGAGGTCAGGGTTAGAATGAAAGCCCCTTTCTCCGGTGAAGCGGCGAAAGGTTCCACCGAATCCCACCCCATATAAGGATTCACCGTTGCCGCATCAAAACGTATCTCCTCGAAAAGTGCGGCGGCGTAAAAACGGGCTGAATTACCGATATCCCCCCGCTTCCCATCGGCGATAGTCAGACAATCATCGGGAATTGCAGACACCGTTTCCCGCAGTGTCTCCCATCCATGTTCGCCCAAAGCCTCGTAGAAAGCCAGATTAAGCTTATAAGCGGCGGCGTAAGGATAAGTCGCGTCAATTATCGTTTTGTTGAAGGTAATAACTCTACCCCAATCCTCGCCTCTTAAGAATCCCGGCAGCCGCTTCGGATCGGGATCCAGCCCCACACAGACCATCCCACCGCTCTTATCCATCGCCGAGGCTATCTTCTGCTTGAAATTCAATTTTATCAATACCCGCTGATTTTCGCTGATTTTTTTTGATTGCGCTGATTTCCTAAAAAAGCTTATTCAGCATCATCTCTATATTTCAACGGTTCCGAATCAATCTCTTGCCAAGCGATATATTTTTATTCGTGTCTATTCGTGTTCATTCGTGGTCCTCCGACATCCGGTAGCCGAAGATTCTGGCGCTTCTCAGGCGGACGCGCAGTTGAGTGCGCTTGCCCTTGAGTGCCGACAGGCCGTCCGTCCCGCGCCAGCGTGAGCCGGTTGGCGGTCCCCACAGGCTGACGCATCTTGCGCGTGCAGAGGTCCACGGCCGGATTCTCCGGGGCCGCAGGCCGCGATCTGCGGCCCCGCGGCCGTGCCTGTCGGATGGCGGCGCTCTGCGCCATTTCCCACAGCGTCTGCTCCCGCTCCCACAGATGCGTCAGTGGCTCGTTCATCGTCACGCCTCTTGTCCTTGAGGACGGCTAGGCATTGGTTTCGCGGTTCCCTTCCCCTCCGTTCCGATACGCCGAAGGCGTTACATAACATAGCCCAGGGCAACCGGAGCGGAGCGGAGGGCCACCCTGGGTAC
>JABMRZ010000127.1 GCA_013202315.1 Candidatus Tariuqbacter arcticus
CTACGATATCGTATCCATTTCAAAGTGTGGACAATCCATGAACATAGGAAATTCCCTTCAAGCATGGTTATAGGTTATTAAGTTATCGTTTATTCACTCAAGTCAGCTTTTCTCAACAGCCCCTTCAATGTCGTCATTCCGGCTTGTCCGGAATCGTTTCACTGATATAGATACCTCTGCATGTCATTCCCCTATGCTTTTCGCGGGAATCCAAAGTCCATTATTGAACGGTCAGACTAATCAATCTTGAATATTGATGAAGTGAGATTTATCGATCATTATTGCTTGTAATGTTTTTTTTATTTATATTTTGCCTTAACAAATAAAACCAGAAATTTCAACACGAGGTAAAATGGGAAAAGATTTCCTGTCCTTGACCGACTTCACCAGTGAAGAATTAATGGAAACCTTCAAATTAGCCGCCCAAGTGAAAAAACTAACTGAAGAAGGCAAGTGCCCGCAGCCCTTCAAAGGCAAAACCTTCGGTATAATTTTCCATAAACCCTCCCTCCGCACAAGAGTCAGCTTTGAAACCGGGATATACCAATTGGGCGGATATTCGCTGTTCATCACCGACAAGGAAATCCAATTGGGCCTGCGTGAATCCATCTATGATGTCGCAAAAGTCCTGTCGCGATACCTGGCGGGAATAGTAATCCGCACCTTCAATAACGATGATGTGATTGAATTGGCGAAATGGGCGGAAGTGCCGGTGATTAACGCTCTGACCGATTTGCTCCATCCCTGCCAGATTATGGGAGACCTGATGACCATAATTGAAAAGAAAGGATCCCTCGAAGGCCTCAATGTCGCCTATCTGGGTGATGGAAATAATGTCGCCAATTCCTGGCTGAACGCCGCTTATATGCTGCCGTTGAATGTCACTATCGCCTGCGCCGAAGCAACCCCTCCCGACCCGGAAATTTTCCACCGCGCCTCGGATTCCGGCGTGGGAAAAGTCCGTATTGTCCACGACCCTATCGCCGGAGTTGAAAATGCGGATGTCGTCTACGGCGATGTGTGGGCTTCGATGGGTCAGAAAGATAAATCCAGTGAGAAATCTCAAGCCCTGCGACGCTTCCAAATCAACGATGAACTCCTTAAACACGCTAAAAGTGATGTGATAGTGATGCACTGCCTCCCCGCCGAACGGGGCAGAGAAATCACCGATGATGTGATGGACGGTCCCCATTCAGCCATATTCGATCAAGCGGAGAACCGCCTCCACGCACAAAAAGCGATTATGATGAAAATCATTCCAAGCACAAAGCGCTAAACACCAAATACCAAGGAAAATAAATGCAAAAAATCATCGTCTTCGACCTTGAAACCCAGAAATTATCGGATGAAGTCGGTGGCTGGGGGAACATCAAGGATATGCTCCTCGCTGTTGGAGTGACTCAAGACATAAATACGCGCGAATTTAGCGTCTATTACGAAAAAGATGCGAAATCGCTCATTCAGGAACTATACGATGCCGATCTGGTAATAGGGTTCAACCAAATACGGTTCGATTACACCGTGCTCAAGCATTACGGACTTCGCAGTCCCGCTAAAATAAAATCCCTCGATATGCTGGCTGAAATTGAAAAAGCGCTTGGGCATCGGTTGAGCCTGGATGCGGTTTGCAGCGTTACTTTGAAAACCGGAAAAACTGCCGATGGTATCGATGCCGTCCGATGGTTCAAGCAAGGCAAATTCGACCAGGTAACCGAATACTGTAAAAAAGATGTGGAAATAACCCGCGACCTTTACCTGTTCGGCAAAGAAAATGGGTATCTTAAATATAAAAAGCGAAACGGTAAAATAACTCGGATTCCGGTCGATTGGTAATGCATAGAATTGTCCTCAATTCATCTATATTAAGACCGTCATTCCCGCGAAACAGGCTGTCTTAAAAATCCCCATAAGGATGTCATTCCGGCTTGTCCGGAATCGACTCCAATACACAAAACGATTCCCGACGCGCTTTAAACCGGCTGGCGAACAGAAATGACAACCCACTAAACCCTAAAACCTAAAACCTAAATCCTAAATCCTAAATCCTAAATCCTAAATCCTAACCCCTAACC
>JABMRZ010000011.1 GCA_013202315.1 Candidatus Tariuqbacter arcticus
CAACAAATTCGAACACTAACCAAATGTCATACCCGCATGCTTTTACCGGGAATCCAGAAAAAATGAATTCCAGTCAAACAGAAATGACATCTATACGCAACTATTTAATTCGTTTATTATAATTGTTCGTGAAGACTCCTTTTATAAAAATATCGGGGGAAGCACAGAAATCATAAATACTACAAGCAAACTTTAGGTGAAGGTTAGAGATGAAAGACACTTCGGATAAACTGCCTGGCAATGGGGGCGTTTCACTGGAAGTAGCGGAAATCGGAGAACGGTATCGACTCTTAGCTGAACAGTCTGCCGGTATCACAGCTATTTGTTGTGACGGGAAAATTGTCTTTATAAATTCAGCGGGCGCTAATCTTTTGGGCGCTG
Source organism: Candidatus Tariuqbacter arcticus (assembly GCA_013202315.1). Classification (GTDB taxonomy): domain Bacteria; phylum Electryoneota; class Tariuqbacteria; order Tariuqbacterales; family Tariuqbacteraceae; genus Tariuqbacter; species Tariuqbacter arcticus. The sequence goes on from JABMRZ010000011.1 coordinate 382, forward strand.
AAAGTCCCGGTCAATTGATGGGCAGCAAGTTAAAAGATTTCATTCATCCCGATAGCTGGATTAAATATCAAGAACTTGTTGAAAAGTTGAAAGCAGGCGAATCTGTTTCCCCGGCGGAATTGAAATGTATTCGCCTTGATGGAGCTGAAACCGCTTTGGCGGTTTCGATAGTATCTTGTAAATATGAAGGAAAATGGGCGGTGCAAATCGTCGGCAGCGATATTTACGAGGACCAACCGGACGAAGAGGAGATGAAGGGCGGCGAAGCAAAATACCGAACGCTTTTCGAACGAACGACTAATACAATATTCTTAATGCGCGATGATATTTTTGTTGAGTGTAATCCCGCCATAGAATTGATGCTTGAGTGCAGCAATAAAGAAATAATAGGTCATTCGCTGTTTGAATTTTCGCCTCCTCTACAGCCCGACGGCGGGGAAAGCAGACTTAAAGGATTAGAGAAAATAAATGAGGCTTTAGCCGGTGAAGGGCAGATTTTCGAATGGGTGTTCATAAGGTTGGATGGAAGTCTTCTTGATTGTGAAATCAATCTCAACCGCGTTTATCTCCAAAATGAATGGTTAATTTGGGCTATAGTCCGCGATATAAGTAAGCGAAAACGCGCAGAGAGTGATTTAAAAGAAAGCATCTACAAATTCCAAACCCTGTTCGAAGAATCCGGAGACGCCATATATATCAGCACCAGAGAAGGGAAATTCGTCGAAGTAAATCCGGCGATGGTGGAGATGTTAGGATATGAACGCAGGGAATTGTTGGGGATGGCGGTTAGGGAGATATACGCACATACCGATGACCGAAAGAAGTTCAGGGAAACAATCGAACAATTTGGCTTCGTGAGGGATTATGAGATTAAACTGAAGCGGAAGGACCGTTCCGAAATCGATTGTCTGGTAACCGCAACATTAAGAATTGGGAATGACGGTTCAATTTTGGGCTATCAAGGCATTATTCGCGATATTGCCGAACGGAGGAGGATGGAAGAAGCGCTGCGTAAATCAGAAGAATTGAACCGGGGGATAGTCGAAAACGCGCCGGTAGGAATAATGTACTTGGACGGCGAAGGGACAGTAGTATATGAGAATTCGATGATGAAGCGTCTGATGGGAGTTCCTGAAGGTGAAGTATCGAAGAGTTTGGGCAGGCGGCTGGAAGATATTCCGCAGCTTGTATCCGCAGGCGGGCTGGTCTTATGGCGGCGATTTTTGGCAGGTGAAATTATCAGCGGTGAGGAAATCGAATATGAATCAATATATGGACAGAATAAACTGTTGAAAATTCACGCCGCTCCGCAGCGCAGTTCGTCTGGCGAAGTATCCGGGGCGGTAGTTATGTGCGAGGATATCACTGAATTTAAAGAGCTTGAACAGCAGTTCCTTCAATCTCAGAAGATGGAAGCGGTTGGAAGGCTTGCGGGCGGCGTAGCCCACGATTTTAACAATTTGCTAACCGCAATAATCGGCAATTGTGAATTAGCCGGATTAATGATGGCAGAAGACCATCCGCTGACTAAAAATATCGGCGGCATCAGAAAAGCAGCCGACAGCGCCAGCATCCTCACCAGACAACTTCTAGCGTTCAGCAGAAAACAGATAATGGAACCGAAGGTACTGAATATTAACAATATAATTGCTGATATGGAACAACTGTTGGGAAGGGTTATCGGTGAAGATATTGAACTGATTATAAGCTTGGAACCGGATCTGTGGAATGTGAAAGCCGATTTGGGTCAACTGGAACAAGTGATTCTGAATTTGCTGGTCAATGCGCGAGATGCTATGCCTGGCGGCGGTATGTTGGCTATTGAAACCCAGAATCGAGAGTTGGACACTGAATATACCAAAATACATACAGAAGTGGCGCCCGGATTATTTGTGATGATGGCTATCAGTGACACCGGTTATGGGATGACAGATGAGATTAAGTCGAAAGTGTTTGACCCGTTCTTCACTACCAAAGAGCCGGGGAAGGGCACCGGGCTGGGGCTTTCAACTGTATATGGGATTGTGAAGCAGAGTGGGGGAAGTATATGGGTCTACAGCGAGTTGGGGAAGGGGACGATATTCAAAATTTATCTGCCCAAAGTGGATGGTGAAGGCGAAGTAATCGGCATCGAAGAAGTCGACGATTCGATGCCCAAGGGGGATGAAACGGTGATGGTAGTTGAAGATGAGGAATCGGTGCGGGAGATGACCGTTCTCATCCTAAAGGATCAGGGATATAAAGTTCTTGAAGCGAAATCGGGGGAAGAAGCGTATGCTTTATGTCAGAGTATGAACAGTGTGGAAATCGATTTGCTCATTACCGATGTGGTACTGCCTCATATGAACGGAGCGGAATTAAGCGACCTGCTTAAGAAGGTATATCCGCAAATTAAAGTGGTCTTTATGTCGGCATATACGGAGAATTCAATTGTACTGCGAAGAGTCTTGAAGCCGGGTATGCCTTATCTGCAGAAGCCCTTCCGGCCGTTTGAATTAACTCAGAAAGTACGAGCGGTGTTGGATGCCTTTGAAGGTCCCCTATAGGCTTTTAACCTGAATTATTCATAATAAATGTAGGTCGGCATATTAAAAGCCGACAAATTACTCAAAACATCATCTAAATCTCGGCGGGTTCAATTAACCCGCCCTACAATCTTGTTAAATTCCAATAGAGGAGAACAACAGCCTACTATCCTCTAACCCCTAACCCCTAACCCCTCACCCCTAACCTCTAACCC
>JABMRZ010000128.1 GCA_013202315.1 Candidatus Tariuqbacter arcticus
CCGTCATCCTTAACGATAGTGAAGGATCTCCTTTTGATTAAATCCTTGAAAAACAAGAGATTCTTACTGCGTTCAGAATGACAAATTCGGTTAATCAATACTTTTGCAAGAGGTTCGCATAGTTATAAATTATAATACACATTATGCTGAAAACAAATTCTATCCAAAGTCAAAGTCTCCAATCGCTTAGGCTGACAATAATGACCGGACTTTTCGCAGCGGTATCAGCCGCACTCGGCTTCGCCTTAATAGCCATACCCAATGTGGAAATGATTACCGCCTCCATCTTCCTGTCGGGAATGCTGTTAGGGCGGATGAGGGGAGCGATAGTCGGGGTGACAGCTGAATTTATATATTCCGCTTTGAATCCAATGGGAACGGCATTCCCGCCCCTGATGGCGGCTCAGGTCATCACTATGGGGATTGTCGGCTTCGCCGGCGGACTGACCGCCGCATTGGTAAAGGAGCGGGTTTATTTCATCCGGGCAGTCATAATCGGCTTCATTGGTTTCCTGGTAACCCTGAACTTCGATTTCTGGACTACCATAAGTTTCCCTATATCTGCGGGTTTTAATATGGAACAAATCATCACCACCTTGAAATTGGGCCTCCCCTTTGCCATCCCGCATTTGGCGGGAAATACAATCATCTTCGCTTTAATCATCAATCCAGCTTACTCCAATTTACGAAAATTCGTCCCCATAGCGGTATGGATGTTGATTCTAACGGCAGTCACTTTTTTGCCAGTGGGCGTAAATGCAGGTGAGAATATATACGAAACCAATTCAGAAGCCTTTGAGTCGATTTACTACGAAGATATGGGCGATATCCTCTCCACCATCCCCGGCGTTTTTCAATACGACTTGGGGCTGTTCGGGCAGCCGCTTTATCTATTCAACGAATTGGGGACGCCGAATGTCTTGTTATATGGAATACCGTTGAATTCCCGCTATACCGGGCTCTTTGATTACAACCAGATGGCTCCCAATTATTTGAAACGCATCGCTTTGGACAACGGTTCAAAGGCTGGACTCGTTTCCGCCGAAGGCGCGGTGAATTGCACTCCCAGAACATTCGACCCGGAAATCCCCTACAGCCGCATCAACTACCGCGATGGATATTATGGTTTGGGCGTAGTGGATTTTATCTTTGCCCAGAAATTGGGCGCTTATCGAGGCTTCCAAATCGGCGGGCGCATCTCCGAATTCAACGGCAGAAGGTCTTTCAGCGAACACAAAATGGAACAATTCAGGAGCGCGCTATATTGGCGCCGCCCGCAAAGCTGGGATTTGACCGCCGTCTTCATCACCAACCGCAACAAGACGCAAATCACCCAAACGACCGACCGCCGGCTGGCGGCGCGCTCCGACCTCTTCCTCACCGCCCAAGACAGCCTCTCCCAATCCAGCGCCGTCGTCCACTATTACTTTACCGAAGACAATTATTACGGCAAGCCCGACCCTTTAGAAGAGGGGTACGACCTGAAATTACAACGCAATTTTCACCACCGTTCCTTCCAATTTCGACCTTCGCTGTATCTCAACTGGTATAGGGTCAATTCGGGCAATGGTTCAAAGGAAAATCAAGCATCAGCCGTTGGAAGTATGACAACGCTCTACAGCATCAGCGAAAATCTTTCCGCGGAAGGGGCGTTGTCTTTGGAAGCGGGGCGGGATATGCTGCCGGGCGCGGCGCTGACCTTAACCGCGCAAATCGATGAGCGTTCCAAAGCGTCGCTCAGCCTCGAACGATCGGGGAAATCTCCCGCCTTCATCTGCCGAACATACGACCTCACCACAGAAAATGTCTACCTTCCGGGAAGTTATATCTGGGAACTGCCCCCGGACGCTGAAATCGAACCCAATTACAACCTCGACCCGGAAATAACCAATGCGGTCAGAGCCTTCGGTGATTTCAATATCGGCGATTTAATCTCGATGAAGCCTTCACTGTTTTTCAAACAGTTGGAAAATCACATACGCTTGTCTTTCATTGGGGATAATACCTATACTTGGCTGAACGATGAAATTTGCAGTATTTCCGGTGCGGGAACGGAATTTTTCACAGGAAGATGGCGTGGATTCGGATTGAAAATATCGTATACCCTGCAAACGATGGATGAATGGCGCAATTTCATTCCCGCCAGTTACGGGCAGTGCTGGATAGACTACCGAAACCGCGCCTTTGAAGATAATCTGGACTACGCCATCGAAATTCACGGACGATATATCGGCGAACGCGAGGGCGAAATCGGCGGTGTTTATAGAATGCTTGGCGACGACAATATCTGGGGAGTACGCTTCACCTTTAAAATCAGCGACTTCACCCTCTTCTGGGGCAATGAAAACATATTCGCCCGGCAATATGAAATCATCCCCGGCTACAAGATGATACATAGAGAAGAAGTCTGGGGAGTAAACTGGATTTTCTGGGATTGAAGTTAACATAAAAAAATCACCACAGAGACACAGAGACACAGAGGATTTAATATTTGTACTGATTTACAAGATTGTAAAGCAAACAAACGAAGTCGTCTTTCCGGCTTGTCCGGAATCGCACTCGTTTTCGTTTTTAACGAGCCG
>JABMRZ010000129.1 GCA_013202315.1 Candidatus Tariuqbacter arcticus
CCTTAATAGCCAGTGAATCTAACCTCCAAATAAACAAACAGATAACAAAATTCTTTGGGATAAAGCTGTAATGTTACAGTCTTTTTTCTGTGTCTTCCGTGCTTTCTGTGGAATTCCGTGTTCGTGTTTCAGTCTTTTTTCTGTGTCTTCTGTGTTTTCTGTGGAATTCCGTGTTTCCTAATCAAACGCGGACAAAAACATCACCAACTTTTCCCTCTATGAAGCTTACAACTGTCCGTAGGCGCATATTTCTCTATGAATAATTCCATAATGGGATTCGGACAGTATTTTGAGGCAATATCGTAAGTCTCACTGCACACATTCATTTCGATTATGCCTTCAGGCCGGATAAAATCTTCCACCTCCAATCCCAGACTATCGTGCGCTGCCTTCATAAACCTCGCCCAGATGGGTAAAGCCGCTCTTGAACCCGATTGACCTTTACCCAAGGACATAAATGGGTCATCCAATCCCACCCAAACCCCCGCGCATATCTGCGGTGTGAACCCTATGAACCAGGCGTCGGTATATCCGTTTGTGGTGCCGGTTTTTCCAGCCGCCGGGCGATAGAAATGATATTTCCATCTAGCGCTGCCTCCTGTGCCCGCATCGACTACTGTCTGCAATAGATTAGTCATCATATATGCGGTCTGTTCGGATATCACTACCTCTCTCGCCGGCGCGTTCTCTTCGATTATATTCCCATTCTTATCTTCGATGCGGACTATTCCATACGGTTTGGCGAACACTCCGCCCGCCGCGAAACCGCCGTAAGCCGCGGTCAATTCAATCGGAGTCACACTCGAAGTCCCCAGCGCTATCGCATCAACCGCCGCAAGTCTGCTGGTGATTCCCATCTTCCGAGCGTAGTCCACTACCATTCGCGGCGGAACCACTTCCTGCACTAATCGGACCGCCACCAGATTAAGCGAAAGCCTTAACCCGTCCCTGAGTGTGGTTAGACTACCCCGCGAATAATCGTAATTGTGCGGAGTCCAACGCTTCCCATCAGCGTCTTCGATTACAACATCCTGATTCAGCAGCCGGTAAGTTGGGGGGTATCCGTTGTCTATTGCAGCCAAATATGCGAACGGCTTGAACGCCGAACCCGGCTGACGAATCGATTGAACCGCCCGAATGAACTTATATTCCATAAAATCCCGCCCGCCAATCATCGCTAAAATCTTCCCTGTCCCAGGCTCCAATGCGACGAAAGCCACTTGAACTGCCAGCTTATCCTTCAACAGCGAATCCACTAACACCGAATCTTGCGACAATGAATCAAGCGAATCCGGGGTCATCTTCGGAAACTGCGCCGCTAAAAAAGGCATCAACTGCTTATCGGCGAAACTCTCCAGAAACCTCTGATCTAAATACGGCAAATGTGAAGCGACCGCTTCTTCCGCTATGCCTTGAAGTTGAGCGTTAATCGTCGTGTATATCGTCAATCCATCGTGATAATAGTCGAAACCGTATGTATCTTCCTTTTCCTCAAGCTGTTGACGAATATATTCAGTGAAATAAGGAGCGATTCCCACCGATTCTGTTTCTTCGGATGTATTCAACTCCAGCGGTTTCGCCCTGGCTGTTAAATAATCCCTCCTGTTAATATGACCCCACCTATACATATTATACAGCACTAAATTCCTGCGCCTCAAAGCATTTATTGGATTGTGAATCGGCGAATATCGGGTGGGAGCTTTTAAAACCGCAATTAGAAGCGTGCATTCATCTAAAGTCAATTCCTCCACATCCTTGCTGAAATACCGCTGTCCAGCCGCCTGAATCCCATATGCCCCCCCTCCAAAGTAGGTCTGCGTGAGATACATCTCCAGGATTTCCTGCTTGGAATAGTGCCTTTCTATCTGTATCGCAGTTATGAATTCCTTGAGTTTTCGCGACATCGTCTGTTTATGAGTGAAGTATAAATTCCGCGCTAATTGCTGCGTAATAGTCGATGCCCCCTGCTTCTTGCTAAAGGTGGAAATATCCACCATAATTGCCTTCATCAGCCTGATCACATCCACTCCCCAATGACGGTAAAACCGCCGGTCTTCAGTGGACAAAACCGCCTGCTCTAAGTAGACAGGCATCCGTTCCAAGGGCACATACACCCGCCGCTGGGTGTAAAATTCCTTTATTACCACACCATCGGATGAAATTAACCGGGTGACCAACCTGGGCGCATACTGCTCCAATTGTTCAAGCGAAGGCAAGTCCTTGCTGACCAGCAGGAACAATATTCCTACAATCAATCCTCCGCCTATCCAGGAAGCGGCTCCGATTATTAACAGCTTCTTCCAGGAAAGTCTCATTCATTCATCCCCGGGTAATACTCCAACTTCAATTCCCCATCCTGATATACACCATAAGAAAAATCCCGATACCAGTTCCCTGAATTCAAGTATACTCCATCCTTTAATTCCTTCAATAAAGGCCGGTGAGTATGCCCCATTACCACAAAATCGAACCCCTCCGAAAATTTCCCTTCGGCGTATTGGATATAGTCATCTTCCAATTTGGAAGGGTTCTTCGATACTTGTAACTCTCGGCTCCGCGAACTCGACCAATCAGCCACCGCTATCCCTAAATCAGGATGAACCCATCGAAATAGCCGTTGATTTATCCGATTGCGAAAAACCTTTTTCAGAAAACGATATCCCACATCCGATTTATGCACACCGTCGCCGTGAAAAACATGAAATTTCCTCCCCGCCGCTTTAAAATCACAATGGTCCTTGAAAGTTTCAATCCCAATCTCCTGCTCCAGAAAACCGCCCAGCCGAAAATCGTGATTGCCGGCGAGATAATACATTTTCAAACCCTTATCCGCCATATCGCCGAGTATTCGCAACACCTTAAAATGCCGCTTGGGGATAACCCTCCTCCATTCAAACCAGAAGTCGAATAAATCACCCAGAATAAAGAGATGATTACCCGGCTCGGCGATTTTTTCACCGAAGGCGGACAGTCTTTCCCGTCTTATCTTTTCGCTGACCCCCACAGGCGCACCGAAATGGGCGTCGCTGAGGAAATATATTATTTTAAAGTTTTCGATTTTTCGCATCATCATTTCAAATATAACTTAAAAATATACACAATATATCCCACAAAATCAAAATCTTCTTAGTCTAAACCCTTCATTCAAGAACAAAACCTTGTTGGAAACCCGCTCATTCTGTCATAATTTCCACTTCTATATAGTGTTGTTGCTTTTTACCCAATTTTTATATATACTCAATTTAATTCTTCTCATATACTCTGAAAACAGGGGTTGATGTAGGCCGGATGTTCACATCCGGCGATTTGATCCGCATATTTACCCTGAAAATAGGATTTAGGATTTAGGGGTTAGGGTTTAGTGGGCTGTCATTCCCGTCCCCTCCTGTCATTCCCGCATGGTTTTAATAGGAATCCAATTCTTTGTCTGTGTAATTCCGGGTAATTTTTTATTCAGTATTCAGTATTCAGTATTCAGTATTTAAAAGTGGGTTCTTAACCCACCATTAATCTGCTGTACCTTCAGTGTAATTCTGTGTTTCTACTGTTATGGAGGATAACCCATAATGTTCCTCTTGATAATCATCATAATATTAACAATCTCACCACCATCGATACTCAAAGCACAGGTTACCGCTGAAGATATCACTTGGGATTTTGAATGCGGCAGCCTGGAATCCGCTTCCAGCGCCATCCCCAACGACATCAACCTCATCCTGCGGCTGGACGATCAAAGCGGCGACCTATACGGCTGGTATTACTTTAAAATCGTCCGGAACGCCGCCAATCAAACCGTAACCTTTCACATCCTCAATCCTGACAACTGGACGAATGAAAACCATAAGCCGGTCTATTCTTACGATGGAGCATTATGGTTCCGCCTACAAAACACCTGGATGGCGTCGGGCGACTTTCATTTCAGTCAATATTTTACCATTGACAGTGTGCAAATTGCATTTGTCTTCCCTTACAGCTACAGTGACCTCCTCGATGATTTGGACTATTTATCGATATCCCCCCATTTTGAATATGAATCCATCGGTCAAAGCGTCAACGGCAGGGACATTCCCTTGGTCACCATCTCCGATTCGCAATACCCCGATGATGAAAAGCGCACCTGTTGGATAATCTCGCGCCAGCACCCTATGGAAACCCCGCCCAGTTTCACCATTCAGGCATTGATGGAATGCCTCGCCGGATTGGGAATCCCCAATCGTGAAGGAATGCTCCGCTATCTCATATTCAAGGTAGTCCCGATGGTGAATGTCGACGGCGTAGCGGAAGGGCTGAGCCGCCACAATGTCAACGGCGTCAACCTCAATCGATGCTGGTGTTCAGATTCCACCTACGCTGGCGAAGAGCCCGAAGTGGAAGCCGTCCACCGCGCTATCGACGAATGGATTGCTTCCGGCAACAGCGTCGATTTCTTCATCGATATGCACGCTGCGCCCGATCTTTACGATTTCGGCTTCCAGCTTTCACAAGGTTACTCTTATGAATCTTATTACGACGACATCACCAGCTTCCTCAAACATTTGGACGGCAATAGTCCCTTTCAAGATTGGACTTTGTGGCGGGACCTGGATGAAAATTACGGTACCGGGCTTTCAATTTTGGCGCTGTATGACCAGCACGGCATTCCCCTCGCTTCCAGCGAGCATTCCTGGACCCGCCGGGGGAACGGACTTTATATCACCATCCCCGGCCTCCTGTCGGAAGGTCAGATGTATCTGCAGTCCTTCTACGATTACCTGCATCCCATCGATTTCACGGATTATCTTGGCTTTCCCTTCGATACCGTAAGTATTGGCGATGAAATTTATTTCACAATCGATGACCCCGATGAGGATGAAAACTCGTATGCTATCGAATCAATACTGTTGACTATTCATTCCGAACCGACAGGTGATATTGAATCGCTGTTATTGCTTGAAACCACTTTTAACAGCGGCGTATTTCGCAATCCGATTGGGCTCCCCTTGTTGAACGAAATCCCCCAGCCTTATAACGGTCAGCTTGAAGCCGAACCGGGCGATAGAATCACCGCGGTATACCAGGATGACGACTTCCACCTCGATTCCAGCTGGACTTATGCAGCGGTTTCGTCCAGCAGCAATATCAACTTTTCTGACACCAATACTTTAAGTATTTTTAAAATATCATCTTATCCCAATCCGGCAAATAACAAGGTGAACATCGATTTCATCATACCATATCGAACTGATATATTTTTAAAAGTGTATAATCCACTCGGTCGCCAATCACATAACACTATCATATTGCAGTGCCCGCCCGGACTGAACTCTATCCCTTTGAATTTCACCGGCTATTCCTCTGGCGTCTATTTCGCGGAAATTTCCACTGGGAACGGCTTATCTGCAATCGTTAAAATTGTTGTTGAGAAATAATCTGTTTTTCTTTATTATATGCGTATCCACAATTTTGACTCTTCGCTATATCGTATGAGTAAAGCAAATTAATTAACCACGAATGAACACGAATAA
>JABMRZ010000012.1 GCA_013202315.1 Candidatus Tariuqbacter arcticus
AAATCCTAATTCCTAAATCCTAATTCCTAAATCCTAATTCCTAAATCCTAATTCCTAAATCCTAATTCCTAAATCCCAAATCCTATTTTCAGAGTAAACAAGTCTTAATTGTATCAACCCCGCCCCCAGAATATATCATATAATCCGATCAAAATGATTCCCAGTCCGAATAAAACCGCCGCAAAACAGAATAGCCCTCCTATGAAAGGTATCAATCCCAAAAGGGATAATACCGCGATACCCAATAGAGCGGAAAGCAATAGGGAAGGTTCCACTGCCCCTAAAAGCTGAATTATCAATCTGCCCAGCAATATCCCCGCAATCACCCAAGCGAGATATAGAAATACCACATATAAAGCGGCTATGGTCAGACCAAGGGGGATTCCAATCAAAGTGATGAAAGCGATGAGGACGATTACCGGAATGACGATTAAGCCCAGGAAACCTATCAACAATGTCTTCCAAGGCTGGTCGGCGAAGGTGTCGAAGTTCTCACGAAGCCTGCCGGTGAAAAATGCGATTATAATGAAAGCGGTGACGATGGCGGCGAGGAACATCAAGATTTTGACCCAAACGCAAAAGCCGACCGCTTTATGCTTTTTATCCACCGCTTCAAAAGTAATTTCACCGGTAACTTGACTTCTAAATTCCGGTTCGAGGGGTTCGGCGCTCTTATAGTTGAAGTCGCCGTCAACCTTGCCGGAAGGCTTGAAAACGATTTCCTCCACGCACAAATCCACATCACCAGCTATTAATCCTGAAAGCTTGAATTCCTGAACTCCGCCGATCACTTCGCCGTAAACTTCACCTTTGATTTCAAGTTCTCCGGCGCCCACATAGAGATTCCCCCTCACGACCGCTTTAGGAGCGACAATCACTTTCCCCGCCCCCACGATGATATCTCCATTGACCGGACAATTTATTAGCAGCTCGGCGCAGGCGCCGCGGAAGCCGCCCTCAATCTTGCCGTTCAACTCGATTGTCTGAGCGAAACCCCAAAAATCGTGAGCGATTTCTCCGGTGATGCGGATATTCTGCGCTGCCGCATACAGGTTCTGAGTCACCGTTCCATCGATGAATATATGTTGAGCCGATGTTATCAAATCACCCTTGATTACCCCGGAGATATCCACCTGCCTGCCAAAGGCATAAAGATCGCCCCGGATGTCGCGCTCTTTTTCAACTGAGACCCAATCGTCTGTTTTGAGGAGAGCTGAATGTGCGGTTGATATTAATGTTAAAATAAATAATGAAAGAAATAGAGCTCTTAGTCTCATAGGTAGACTCCAGTTTTATTTAGACATTGTTAAATATAGGCATAATTCATAATGCTTATCCATCCTCAGGGAAATCATAATAAGATAAATTAAGAATCGGTTATAATCAAATTTTAACGCTGTAGTAATGCTATATTTTCTCGCTCAAAAAGTTGATATGAAACTTACTCAATAGGTATTCAAATCTGAAAGTCGATCCTATATCATCGAGGGCTGGCAAGCTTCGAGTTTTACCATTTAGTATGCGCCGCTGTCTACTGATTAAGGATAATGCCCCCGAAATTGGTTCCGCGTTGTTTTGTATGAGTAGCGTTTTTACTCTTTGAGCCGCTGATTTCCCAGAAAAGTTTATTCAGCATCATCTTTGTATTTCAACGGTTCCGAATCAATCTCTTACCAGGTTATATCTTTTTTATTCGTGTTCATTCGTGGTTAATTAGTCCGCTGTATAGCGGATTACCCGCACGATATAGCGAAGAACACCGAAATTTTACCAAATATTGTCAAAAATTCTACAAACCGCTTGACTATTTTATTGAAGTTATATATATTGTTATTGTAGAATCAACGATATAAATAAGTAGACGGCGCATTTCCATAACACATAGCGCTTATTGGGCTAATTATCAGATTCTACTGTTATTAATGAACTAATAGTAAATATTATTCTATAATCCACTGATATGCTATGGATAAAAGGTATCAGCCAATCTATACAATTGGCGAGGCGGCTAAACAATTGGGGGTGGTTGTGCCCTTCCTGAGGATTCTGGAGAAGACCAATTTGCTGTTGACCGCTCGCAGTGAATATGGCAAGCGGCTGTATTCACAATGCGATATAGAATACATCCGGGTGCTCTTGGATTTGGGCTTGAAGCAGAATAAAACCATCGACGAAATCATCCGCAGTGTCGAAGGCTTGCGATGTTGGGAAATACTCGAATGCGAAGCCGCCGAACGATCGAATTGCCTCAAGTATTTGAATGTCAATGCAATGTGCTGGATGAGGGAAGATGTTATATGCGAGGGGAATCCGAAGAAATGCCGGGAATGCACCGTATACCGTTCACTCTATGAATTATTGCCGGAACAGTTATCTAATTAAACTCGAAGCCCGTCTTTCATCGATAAAGAATTTCGCCGATTAATTAACTATTATACCGATTCCCAAAAGTTTTTTCCTATGGTCATAATTGTGGGGACAGCTCATCGATCTGTCCAGGGC
>JABMRZ010000130.1 GCA_013202315.1 Candidatus Tariuqbacter arcticus
GCAAAAGTCTGGATTAACCGAATTTGTCATCCTGAACGAAGTGAAGAATCTCTTGTTTTTCAACGACTTATACTTTTATGAGATCCTTCACTATCGTTCAGGATGACGGTTTTCAGGGCTTTTGCAAGAGGTTCATCAAGTTATTTTTATCTTAAATTAAGCTCTTTCATTGCATTTAAGCAAATTTTTCCGTAAATTTGTAATGATGAGCAAATGGACATTTCCAAATTAGCTTTGTTAAGCCTTATAATTAGGAGGAATGAGAAATGAAGCGGTTAATTATCATCTTAACAGTCTGTTCGTTTCTCGGCGGGACGGTTATCGCCGGTGAATTGAGTTTCGCCGGATTTCAATACATCACCGCCTATGAACAGACGATTTTTGGGGAACGAATTAGTTTTTATAACGGCGACACACTCCGCGGTTGGCTGCATTCCAACGATATAATTCAATTAATGCAGTGCTCGTCGATTTACGGTCCCATCACTTCATCCGCCGATAGTTTTTCGGTTCCTCCGGGCTGCAATATAATTTTCAACTATCCCGAAGCCGATTTTCCGGAGGAATTATCCACCATTAGGGAAGCGGCTATGCTGCAAGGGAGATTCTATTCTTATCCCGGTTATCAATTCAGGATGCTGTTCCAGGGATCTCAGGGTTCAATATTATACAAATGGCCCATCGGGTTACCATTTTCCGACACTTTAGCGACTGTTGTGGCGCAAATGCCTCCGCTTATTGACGGCGCTGTTTTCGTCAATGGCAGATTGGAAATGTTGGCCACCAACCCGGAACTGCAGATAGACAACGGAATATCCGGCAGGATTACCGTCGGCGCTTCGGGGGATATTTGGCTAATGGACAATCTCCGTTATATCGACAGCGACCCCGTAACCGGTGCGGTGGATAGTTCCACCACTAACTGCCTGGGAGTCGCATCAGAGGGAAATATATTAGTCGCAAACACCTTTGAGAACGGGCGCGACAACGGTGGAATCTACTCCAATGACCCCTGGCGCTCCAGCATAATCATCAACGGCGCTATATTAGTTTCAGGTGGACCATTTGAATCTTTTTCCTTTGAAGACCAGAACGATGTGCTGACCGCTTACGGCGGAACCCTGCCGGAATGGTATTATTCCCAAGGGCCTTACCCGGATGAACGGGGTCAGATACACCTTTGGGGAGCATTGGCACAATACCGGCGGGGATATGTGCATCGTTCCAATCACGGTGGAACCGGCTATTTGAAAGACTATCATTATTATTACGGTTTGAGCGAAGACCCCCCGCCCTATTTTCCCTATCTTCCCATAGAAATGTCATTCAATCCGGATACCGTCGATTTCGGTATAGTTAATATCGGATCTACGGGATATGAAGGTCTGGTGCTCTACAATGTCTCAATGGATTCGATAGATATATTGAGCTATTTTTTCAGCGACCCGGCGTTCAGCGGGGTGTCGGAGGGCGATTCGCTTTTCTGCCCCAACGATTGGGGGAGTATGATAATCGCTTTCCAGCCTTCTATTCCGGGTGAATATGAGGAAGTTTTAACTTTTCATACCGACCAGGGGGATTTTCCCGTCGTCTTGTTGAGTGAAGTGACAGGCGCGAGGATTGGTGATGAACACCCGCCCAACTGCCTGGAGCATTTCCAATTCATCGCCGCCAAGCCCAATCCATTCAACAGCCGGGTTGCGCTGGAATTTTACTCGGCGCAGCCGGGGGAATTTCGTTTGACCATATTTGACATCAACGGTCGTGAGGTTTATTTCTATAGAAATACTGCCGCAATCGGCTTGAACAGCGTATATTGGCAGCCGTCCCTGCAATCGAGCGGGGTGTATCTTTATAAAATCGAATCCGCTGAGACTGCGCATACGGGCAAGCTAATATATTTGAGATAGAGGTCGCCACAAATTAAACAAATTAAACTAATACTACTTTGTTAAGTCCATATTGTCATTCTGAATCCGCTATACAGCGGATGAGGAATCTCCTGTTTATTATAAACTTAACAAATACAGAGACCCTTCATTGCGTTCAGGGTGACACCTTTTAATAATTTTGCAGGAGCTTCGTTCATAACGACAATTTTTTATCGATGTCGTCGCAATAAGCGCCTATATAAAATGGAATAATGGATAAAAAATCACCATGAATAGAACTAAAAAACTATTAACTTCTTTCTGTCTTGCATTTTTAATTTTTAATTTTGCATTCTTAATTTTGAATTTTAGGCACAGCGTTTTCGCCGCGCCTTACAACTACTACGATACTGAAGTAACCCGCTGGTCCGACCCCTACCATACCCCAACGACCTACGAAGAATACCTCGCCCAATATCCGGTTCAACCCTTCCACTATACCGAAATCGACCGCTTTTACGGCTGGACTGACGATCCTCTGCCCTTCGTAGTTATGGTCAACGAAACCCTCTACCCCCAGATAGAATCATCCATCAACATATACTTCGCCGACCTTGCATCGGACGGCTTCGCTTATGTGTTGTATACAACTCAGGGCGGAACATCCGAAGATATAAAGGACCTCCTCATCGCCGAATGGGAATTGGGAGCGGTTGGAGCTCTCTTGGTCGGCGATTTGCCCGTCCCCTGGTTTGAACTGTATGAAGACTTCGACAACAACGGCATACCCGATTACCCCTGGATGGTCAACTTCCCCTGCGATTTGTTCTATATGGACTTGGACGGCGACTGGTATGATACCGACAACGACGGCAAATACGATGTGCACGAAGGCGCCTGGCACCCCGATATCTGGATTGGAATCCTGCGCGCATCCCCCCTGTCCGGCAGTGAATTCGCTTTCACCAATAATTACTTCGCCAAGAACCATTCCTTCCGCATCGGAGAATTGACCCTCCCCGATATGGCGCTCGCTTACATCGACGATGACTGGTCCGGAGGCGCTCCCGATTGGGCAGCCGCCATCGAACAAGCCTGGGCGAATACCGTTTTAGTCAGCGAAATCAATACCACCACCGCCGATGACTACATCGACCGCTGGGATGACGATTATCAGCATGTGCTCCTCGCTTCCCATTCCGCTCCAACCCTGCATACTTTGAAAGAGAACAACGGGGCATCCTGGGGAGATGTTTATTCCTATCAAATTCCCCCGGGCGACCCGCATTTCTTCTTCTATAATCTCTTCGCCTGTTCCAACTGCCGCTATATCGAAAATAATAACTGCGGTTCAACCTATATATTCACCGACACTTACGGCATCAACGCCATCGGCTCCACTAAGACCGGTTCAATGCTTTTTTTCGAGGATTATTACGCGCCGCTGAGCGACGGCGTCACTTTAGGCGAAGCCTTCCGCGTTTGGATGTCCCTCCACGCCAATGAAGCTAATATGCAGATGTGGGCGCGCTCCTGGTTCTATGGTATGACCAATCTCGGTGATCCAACTATCTCCCCCCGCAACGGAATCAGGCTGTCTTCCTTCGAAATTATGGATGACGGAAGCGGTTTCACCTCCGGCGACGGCGACGGCATCCCCGACAACGGCGAAACTGTTGAACTATCGCTCACCTTGACAAATTCCAGCCCTTCAGATTATCAAGACCTCTATCTTCTAATGTCCACCGATGATGAATACACAGACATCATCAGCGGCTACGGCTACATTTCCTCTCTCGCTTCCGGCGACAGTGTCGAAATTGACGGCTTCACTGTCCATTTCGATGAAAACACCCCCGATCAACATCATACGGTTTTATCTTTGGACATCATCGTCACCGGCGGTCCCATCTGGTATGAAGGCTTGGAAATGACCATCCGCGCCCCCAAAATCGAATTGGTGTCCTACGACTGGCGCGAAATCACCGGCAACGGCGACGGCATATTGGACGAAGGCGAAACTATCGGCTTGACCTTCGTCCTGAAAAATTCCGGCGGCCAAGAATGCTGGAAATATGACCCCGGGGCGATGTCCGAACAAAACTGCATCACCGAGATTTCAGCCCAGGCGGATTACTACTTTCCCATCGACTCGCTAGTTACTGTCGAAGAATTGGCCACCCAATTCCTCTTCTTTCCGGATGGACACGCCGGAATAGCGATGTTCTATTTCACAGAACTGCTCGATGATATCGTTTCTGAACCGTTCTTCCTCCCTGGAGGCGAAAGTGTGAATGTATATTTCAACTATCAGGGTATAAATAGCTGGCGCACCTATCCCATTGATGAATCCTACAACTGTGAATGGAAGCTTGATTCCCTGCAATTTGTATCTTCACCAGTCTCCTTCCATTACGGCTTTAGCGAAGAATACCCGCCGCTTTCCGATGGCGCCCTCGAACTGCCCCTATTGAATCTATTGCCCAATTCGGAACTCACCTTCAACCATATCTACGATATCGAAGAGGGCTATGACGGGGGCATCGTGGAAATCCGGAACGGCGATGAATGGTCGCTGATAACCCCCGATAACGGTTACCCCGGGACTTCGGTCAGCAACGGTTCTTTCCCCGGGGGACCCTGCTATAACGACAGCTTGAATGATTGGACTGACGCCCGCTTCGACCTTTCCGGCTATGAAGGGTGCGTGAAAATCCGCTTCCGCTTCGGCAGCGACGGCGGCGTTGAAGGGGGCGGCTGGAACATAGATGATTTCGCGGTCAACTCAGGTTCTCAAAAAATCGAGCCCGAAAGTGCGAAACTCACCACCGGCGATTTTAAACTGACAGGTAACTATCCCAATCCCTTCAACAGCGCTACAGCCATTTCCTTCACTATTCCCCGGGGTGGAAATGTGAAATTCACCATCTTCAATACATTGGGACAAACAGTTGTCATCCTCGCCGAAGAGAATTTATCACCCGGCGAACATAAAATCCATTGGCAAAGCGGGAACTCCCCCACCGGCATCTATTTTTACCAGTTGGAGTTCGCGGGACAAACCCTGGTCAATAAATGCCTGCTGTTGAAATAGCGGCTATTACTCAAGAATATTCAGGGTGGATTCCTAACCCGGACGAGCCGGAACCAAATTCTAAA
>JABMRZ010000131.1 GCA_013202315.1 Candidatus Tariuqbacter arcticus
ATTACTTCATTACTTAATTTACTGTGAATCTTTCTATTTTTAATTTCCAATTTCCAGTGTCTAACTGCGAAGCCCCTTCTTCCGGGCCCAATCCCGGACGAGGCGTAGATACTTTCACATTCACTATAAGAGTTCATCCCTTACATTTTTATAATTATCTGCAATTCAAAAGGATGCGACAATTTTTCTTGAGACATTATACGCGAGACTTGAGACTTTCTGTTCTCGGTTTCAGTAATTTCTTCAAGAGCTTCAAGATAGTGCGATTGAATTAGCCGCTCATTGTAATTGACAGATTCCATATTTTTAGTTACATTATATTATAATCGTAGTATCAATCATTCGGAGTCGACTATGCCCGCAGAAAAAGTCACTCTAAAAATCCCCAGACCGTTGTATGAACGGATAAAATCGGTCATCGAACCCGCCGGATTCAGTTCCGTCAATGAATTTGTGGTATATGTCCTCCGCGATCTAATGTCCAGAGTGCGGGATGAAACCGCCGGCGCGGAACTGACCTCCGAAGAAATCGATAAAATCCGTCAACGACTGCGAAATCTGGGTTACCTTTAACCACACTGTCAACCTCTTTTTCTGAAATATTAATGAACTTTATACTATGATTCCTGGTTTTACGATATGATCCTTTGGGGCGGATTTATAGTCGGTATAGTATTATTAGTCTGGCTGGACTACGCCTTTGAGAGGGGACGAACTCTGACCACCAGACTGCTCACTTTTAGGGTGCTCTTCTGGATTGGCTTAGCCCTCTGCTTCAATGTATTCGTCTACTTCAAGTTCGGGCAGACTAAAGCGCTTAAATTTCTCACCGGCTTCATCGTGGAAAAATCGCTCAGCGTCGATAACCTCTTCGTCTTCATTATGCTCTTTCAATACTTCTCCGCCGACTCCCACCAGCAGATGAAAGCCCTCCAGTGGGGCATCTATGGAGCGATGATTCTCCGACTCGCTTTCATCCTCTTCGGAATAACCCTCATCCAACACTTTCACCCGGTGATTTATATCTTCGGCGTCATATTACTGTGGTCCGCCTGGAAAATGCAGTTCTCCCGCCATTCCGCTAAACAACCTAATGAACTCAAACTTATCAAAGCCTTCAAGAAAATAATGCCCATCACCGATGATTACCATGGAGACAGATTCTTCCTGAGAATCGACGGCAAACTATGGGCTACACCTATGGTGGCGCTGGTGATTGCGGTCGAAAGTTCCGATGTGATGTTCGCACTGGACTCCATCCCCGCAATATTAGCCATCACCACCGACCCTTTCATCGTCTTCTCCTCCAATATTTTCGCCATCCTGGGTTTGCGTTCGATATTTTTCCTGCTCGCCCACCTTATGAAGTTATTCAAATACCTGAAATCGGGAGTGGCTCTAATTCTCGCTTTTGTAGCTGTGAAAATGCTGTTGCTGGACATATTTCACATCCCCATCCTCGCCTCGCTCGGCTTCATAGCTTCCACGCTGACCGGAGCGATTGTCTTTTCGATAATCGCCAGAGCCAATAGCGGACTCCGGAAATCGGCGAGTGATAACAAATAATACTTCCCAAAAACGCTTGACCCGCCTATACTTGCGAGCTTTTCCAAATAAACCTTTACAATATTCCCAAAAATAACTAAATTATACCCAGCGAATTTCGCTGTTGCTTTTTTCAATCAGATTTAATAGCAACCAAATGAACAACAAATCAGCTTCTACTTTCACACTTATATACTTTCTCACTTTCACACTCTTAAAATAAACAATAATTTGATATAATGGATTTCATTCATCTTCACAATCATAGCGATTACAGCCTGCTTGACGGCGCTATTAAAGTTGAAGCTCTGCTCGAGCGAGTCAAGGAATTGGGGATGTCATCCGTCGCTCTCACCGACCACGGTAATATGTTCGGCGCTATCAACTTTTACCTTAAAGCGATGGAAATCGGGGTCAAACCCATCATCGGCATCGAGACTTATCTCTCCGCTGACGATAACCTCCCCTTTGAAGGAGGACAACCCCTACTCTACCATCTTGTTCTGCTGGTTAAAAATAAGCAGGGTTATCAAAACCTGATAAACCTCTCTTCTAAAGCATTCATCGAAGGATTTTACTACCGGGCTCGCATAACCCGCCAATGGCTCCGCCAATACAGTGAAGGGCTGCTTTGCCTCTCCGCCTGCGCCAAAGGTGAAGTGGCTTACCATATATTACAGGACAATATCGAAGCGGCAAGGGACGCCGCCCTCTTCTACCAGGAAATCTTCGGAGACGATTTCTACCTTGAAGCGCAGAACCACGGTTTGCCGGATGAAGAAAAAGTCTTAATGGAAATCTTCCCCTTAGCGGAGGAGTTGGGAATCAAGATGGTCGCCACTAACGACTGCCACTATCTGCTTAAAGAACACACTAAATCACACGATATCCTGCTCTGCATACAGACCGGAAAAAGTATAGATGACAAAAATAGGTTGAAATATGAAACCGAAGACCTATATGTTAGATCTCAGCAAGAAATGAGTGAAGTTTTCTCCGACCATCCCGAAGTGCTGGAAAATACTCTGGAAGTGGCGGATAAATGCGATCTGGAATTGGAATTCGACACTATGCACCTCCCCGAATTCCCCCTTCCCCCGGGAAGCGGCGCTGAAAATGTCCACCAATTCCTGGAAATGAATGTGAACCAAGGTGTAGCTCGCCGTTTCGGAGAATCCCCCCCGGAAGAAATCCGTCAGAGGATTGAATACGAACTCGGCGTGATTAAAGATATGGGCTTTTCCGGCTATTTTCTAATCGTCAAGGATTTCATCGACTTTGCCCGCTCGAGAGAAATCGCCGTCGGTCCCGCTCGGGGCAGCGCCGCCGGCAGCCTGGTCTCATACTGCCTGTGCATCACCGATATCGACCCTCTGAGATACGGACTCCTGTTCGAGCGCTTCCTGAACCCTGAAAGAGTCACTATGCCGGATATTGACATCGATTTCGCCGATGACCGCCGTGATGAAGTCATTAGCTATGTCCGGGAAAAATACGGTGAATCAAATGTCACCCAAATCATCACCTTCGGTAAAATGATGGCGAGAGCCGTAGTCCGGGATGTGGGAAGGGTGATGGAAATCCCCTACAATGAAGTGGATAAAATCGCCAAACTAATCCCCTACCTGCCGGGAATGACTCTGGAACGAGCCTTCAAAGAAAGCCCCGACCTTAAAACGCTGGTCGATTCCAACCCTCAATATCAGGAAATGATGAAACACTGCCGGGTGCTGGAAGGCTTGAACCGTCATTCCGGCACCCACGCCGCCGGAGTAGTTATAACTCCCACAAAACTCACCGATTTCACACCCCTCTTCAAATCGAGGGACGGGGAAATCACCAGCCAATATGATATGAATGGACTGGAAGCCATCGGTCTCTTGAAAATTGACTTCCTCGGTCTCAAAACACTGACAATCATCACTAACACCCTCAAACTGCTGGCGAAAAAGGGGATTAAACTGAACATAAACGACATTCCTCTAAATGATGAACAAACCTTCCGCCTATTCCAGGAGGGCAAGACTGTCGGTATATTTCAATTTGAATCCCTGAAAATGCGGGAATATCTGCAGAAGCTCAAGCCCGCCCGCCTGGACGATTTAATCGCTATGAACGCCCTTTACCGCCCAGGGCCGATTAAATTCATCGACGATTTCATCAAACGCAAACATGGTCAGCAAAAAATAAGATACCTCCACGCCAATTTAGAACCGATTCTCCAAGAAACCTACGGGATCATCGTCTATCAAGAACAGGTCATCAGGCTGGCTAACGAAATCGCCGGATTCTCTATGGGGAAATCGGACAGATTGCGCCGCGCGATGGGAAAAAAAGTCCCCGCTGAAATGCAAGCGATGAAAAAAGATTTCATCCAAGGCATAATCAATAACGGACTGAAGGAATATATAGGTAAAGAAATCTTCGACTTGGTCGATAAATTCGCTGAATACGGATTCAACAAAAGCCATTCTGCCGGATACGCCCTGGTCGCCTATCAAACCGCCTATCTT
Source organism: Candidatus Tariuqbacter arcticus (assembly GCA_013202315.1). Taxonomy (GTDB): domain Bacteria; phylum Electryoneota; class Tariuqbacteria; order Tariuqbacterales; family Tariuqbacteraceae; genus Tariuqbacter; species Tariuqbacter arcticus. The sequence goes on from JABMRZ010000131.1 coordinate 4,059, forward strand.
AAAGCGCACTACCCCGCCGAATTTATGGCGGCGACTATGACTTCCGAAATGGGGCGGGATTCATCCAGGTTTATGATATTGGTGACTGAATGCGCTGAAATGGGGGTAAATGTCCTCCCCCCGGACATCAACGAAAGCGGGTGGGATTTCACCATCACCGAAAAGGGAATCAGGTTTGGACTGGGCGCGGTTAAAAATGTCGGCGAAAATCCGGTCAAATCCATCATCGACGCCAGAGAAAAAGCGGGTGGATTCACGGACATCTATCAATTCATTGAAGAAGTCGACCTCCGGCTGGTCAACAGAAGAGCGATGGAATCGATGATTCAAGTCGGCGCTTTCGATTCCATCGAACCCAACCGCGCCAGACTGTTCGCCTCCATCGATTCCATCATCGCCTACGGAAACGCCATCAGCGATGACCGGCAAAAGGGGCAAATATCTATGTTCGATATTGCTAACGATGCGCAAATGGTCTTCCCCCAGCCCGAATTGCCGCAGGTACAGGAATGGAGTCAAACCGATAGACTCAGCCGAGAAAAGGAATTGCTCGGATTCTATGTTTCGGGTCATCCTTTGGAAAAATTCCGCAAGCAAGTCGAAAGCTGCTCCAACCCTCCAATCGAAAGACTTGAAGCTAAATCCGACGGTGCGCCGGTCAGGCTTTGCGGTATCATCACCTCGGTTAAAAGGAAACTCACCAAAAAGGGGGATATGATGGCGATTGCGACCTTGGAAGATTTCACCGGCTCCACCGAAGTGCTGTTCTTCAAAGATGAACTGGAGCGTTCCAGCGCATTGCTTGTGCCAGACCAAATGGTAACCCTGACCGGACGGGTTTCGACCAGGGAAGATGAACCGGTGAAAATCCGAGCCGAAAAGCTCATACCGCTGGAGCAGGCTCGCGCAGCATTTACCCGCTCCCTGCAAATCGAAATCGACACCTCCCAACTTGAAACGGGGAAACTCGCCAAGCTGGAAAAACTGTTCGCCGCCTCCCCGGGTGATGCGCAAGTTATATTTACCGTCAACTCAGCGGGGAATATCATCAAACTGAAGTCGGCAAAATATACTGTTTCAACTGAAAATGAATTCATCAATGACTTAGGTGATTTGCTTGGAGCAAACTGTGTCAAACTGGGGAAATAATACAGACCTGAATATTTGAAATTTAAAATTAAGAATTCAAAATTTAAAATTGAAAACACTTCAGCATTTCGATTTTTACCTGCAACTCGCAACTAATTATCTATTAAAAATATAGAACATTGTGAGAAATAAACTTCTGGAGTGAATGTTTAAATATCTACGCCTCGTCCGGTACTTCGCCCGGAAGAGGGGGCTTCGCAGTTATAATTGGAAATTGGAAATTTAAAAGAGAAACCCTCATGCCGGATCCCGGCACAACTTAAAATAA
>JABMRZ010000132.1 GCA_013202315.1 Candidatus Tariuqbacter arcticus
AAGAATAAAAAATCTACCCATAATAAACAGCGAGGAATAATAAATACTCTCAGGGTCTGTTGCCAAAATACATTTCTATACTTCAAACAACATTTACAAATATTTGTGTAGGGGCTTGATTCATCAAGCCCTTTCGTAAATAATTTATTATCAAGGGGTTTGATAAATCAAACCCCTACGGTCTAAATCCATAATGGATTTTTGAATGCCAGATACATTCGTAAATCCGATTTCAGCAACAGCCCCCTCAATAACCGTTATACTTGATACTTGGCACTTGATACTTTTGCACTTTTACACTTTCATACTTTCACACTTCATTAGGAGAATTCAACTATGATTCAACAGAATCTATCCGGCCAGGTGCTGAGCGAACCCGCCCCGGTCACGGATAAGGATATAGAAGCGATAAAATCCTTGAAGGATCCCCCATTGGTGGAATTGACGCTGGATGATGTCTATATCCGCAAAGTCCGGCTGGCGGGGGACAGGATTGACGCTTACGGCGGTCGATTCCGCACCGAAAGCCTGACCACACTTCTGAAGATGACCTGCGGTCTGCCGCTCCTAATCGGTCATCGCAAGGACACTTTAGGCGTCGCCCGCTTTTTCAACGGAACCCTCGAAGAATATAACGGCGCGCACTACATCGTCCCTAATTTCTACTGGCTGAAGAAGCATTCGCAGGCGGAAGATTTGCGGATTTCCATCGATGGCGGCTTGGTGACCCAAGCCTCGATATCCTTCGCCTTCAAGCGCCCCACCTGTTCGGTCTGCGGAGAAGATATCCGAACCTGTATCCACAAGGTGGGGAAAACATATATGGGGACAGCGGAACCCTGCTTCTATTACTACGATGAAGTCGTCCGTATCAACGAGGGTTCTTTGGTATATAAAGGCGCAGAACCCGGAACCGGGGTGGAATTGAACCTTAAATCGGACGGTTTTTCACCCCGCGAAAAATTTCGCCTTAAGTTCGGCGGGAAGATTTTCCTCGCCACCCCTATCGAAAATTCACCAATCCAACCTATGGAGGTAAGATGAAGAAGTTAGTACTATTTCTAATCGCAATGACATTTCCGGTTATGCTTTTCGCCCAGATGCCCTCCGAACAATATATACTATGGAAGGTGTGGGCGGACGATTCCACCGCCTTGAAGAATTTGGGTTACGGCGATTATATGTTCAGCGACCGCGATACGGTGATCCTGATGGGAAGCGATACGGACACTGTCTTGTTTAATATCGCTCATCCGCGAGGGTATTTCAATGTCTGGATTATCGCCGACACCGCCAATTTCAAAGTGGGTGATACTGATTACGACCACTCCATCGGCGAAACCGACAGCCTGACTTTGACTTACAGACCGAAGCTTCGCTCAGACATAGACACTGGCAATTCCGATACCAATCTCAGCACTTTAAATAATCTCGATTGGTCAGCGGAAAACGGATATTACGAATCCATAACTCCGCCCCTCGCCGAATATCTGGAATTCTATATATCCCATACCGGCGCTGGCGACACATCAGCGGTGATAATTGAAATTCAATGGCAATGAAAGGGGAGAAAATGAAAAGACTAATAATGTTTCTGTTAGTCGTGCCCGCAATTTGCCTGGCTCAATTCGATTCGCGGACCAGGCTGCCCTATCTGTATATTATCGGCGGCAGCGACACCTTGTATATCCACAGCGATGGTGAGTATGTCTACCTTGAAAGCAGCATACCATTGCGATTGAATGAATCGATAAAGTTCGATTCTACCGGCGCAGACCGGACGATTGACCTGTCGGCGGAGGATGACGCTGATGGTGCAAAGTTCTGGCTATATATGAACGCTTCAAATAATATAGCACGGAATTCAGATTGGAAAATGTCTCGTTGTTTTATCCAAAGCTATCTCAAATTTAATAATGATGGACCGATTAAATGGGGAACTGATTCGGAAGCCACCACTATATGGGAATCGGCTGATGCCAACGCGAATATGCTTCATTGGACTTTACCATCGCCAGACGCAATCGATGTGCCGGTTATGTTATTATTACCACAGATTTTATATCAGAAAGACTTGGGCGGGCTGGCGACTCCTATCGACTTCAGCGGGTTCACCCAGCCGACTTTCGGGATTGTGGACGCAGATTCGGATGCCTGTGTGTATTTGACATTTATAGCGGATGATAAGCCGGGGGTCGCTTTGAAGGGCAATGCAAGCGCGTTCGCTCTGCCTCAATTGACGGAAAAAGACAGTTTGACAACTCATCAGGAATCTTCGTCAATCGCCGATGACGGTGAAATTACATTGGCGGCCGGGGTCGCCGGATGGGGGCAGGCTATGGCTGGTGATAATGAGGAATGGGCGCAGTTCAGATTCACTTCCGCCGGGGCGGTTACTTTGATAGCTAATACCGCCAATGTGGTCAATACTGATACAGACGCCAAGTTCTGCGTTTACGATGCGGGGAGCGGGATTGCGGTTAAGAACCGGCTGGGGGCGGTGAAGACGGTGGCGGTCGAGGTTCATTATTTTACACCTTAAAGGCAGGAATTGAGAATTGGGAATTGGGAATTGGGGTGTAGGGAACGCAGATCTGCGTTCCTTACAGTTTTGAGTGTTGAATGTTGAGTTTTGAATTTAAAAACGGAGTATAGAAGTATGAAATATCTAATCTTAATCTTACTATTACCGGTTATCTGCTTTGCGCAGATAGTTCCGGTTGCGGTGCTGGATTCGGTCGCGTGGAAAAACGAGGGGCTAGTCGATGTGGGGCAGGCAGGAGACGCTAACTGCCAGCACGAATGGGTCTATGGCGATACCTGCTATTCCAACGATATTTACGGATTCCTGGGTTATGAAACCTTGAATATTATCGACTCAGCGACAGGAAGCACTTTCCTGCATTGCGCCGATTTTGACTTAATGCGCAAGCGGATTTGCAAGGTGTGCAAGCGCTGGGAGTGGGAACGGCAAGTAACTTATTATCATTGGGAGGAAGTTGAAACGCCGAAGACGGACTATGAGGAGCTGGTGGGGGAGTTGGAATGAAAAATAAATTATAAGGGGCGGCTAAGTGGAAAAATGTCCAATTCACGATGAGGCAATGCGAGGTCTGCGTGAGGATGTTCATGACCTCAAAGCGGCGGTTCACGATACAGGGGACAAAGTCTGTGAGCTTCGTAATACAATAACCGGCAATGGGGGCGAAGGATTAATAACGGCGGTTTCCAAGAATACAGATCACAGAATTAACAGTGAAAAACAGCGCCATCAAGACAATATGCTTTGGAAGCGTGTCGTCCCCAGTGTTGTCGGCGGAGTGATGGTCGGTATCATAATGCTGTTAGTCAGCTTACTATTGGCTGACAGAGCTGAAGGCGGTATCCTTGACAGCTTGTCGGTAAGTTTTGCGGAACGGCGGGCGCAGACTACTGAAAAGCGGGACTTTGAGATAGCAATAGGCTCTGGCGATTATCAGGTCGGCTACGAGCGGGAAGAGGGAAATTGCGGTTGGCTGTATGACGCTATTATCAAGGAACGATTCAGGTTTATCGTTTCTTTGCAGACAGAATATAGCGACCGCTATCGAGGAGTATATGATATTAGCTGGCAAACTTTCAAACTGACAAATCAAGGGAATTTCCGAATTGGCGGGTCGTTTGCCGGTGTCAACTATGGCGATTGGAAAACGATGGCGGTAGTTGAAGCGTCATTTGCGCGCAGATATATTTCGGTTGAAGGGTCTATTATGACAGACTTCGCTGGCAATGTGCGGTGGAGTTTGAAAGGCGGTCCCCGGCTGCCGATCGGGGAACACCTTGTAGCCGAGTGGAAAATCGACCATTGGGGGGATGAGAATCTCGATTATGGAGGGAGTAAGTTGGTGATAACCGTGAAGTTTGATTAAAAATAAAGGAATTATTATGAAAGATATTTTAATTGGCGCATTGCTGCCACTGGGGATTTCAGGAATATTCGCTATTCTGGGAATGGTGTTGAAGCGGGAAAATACCTATAAATGGGGTATTGCAGTCGGTAAAATCCTGTCGCCCTTTTTCGGCAAAGCCGGAAAAAAGCGGTATGAAAAATTTGAGGGCACCTTCCAGACAACTATATACGACTTCTGTATGGGCATTATAAAAGGGTTGGATGCGGATGATGAAACCAAGTGGAAGGAACCGGAAAATTGATTAAGTTTAAATTCCCACTGTTGAAAGATGAATTTGACGGGGAGCTGTCTTTGGAGGGGCATACGCTGCATCCCGAGCTTCGCATAATCGTATTTACGCTGGCGGGATTCGCAGATTACCATTTTAGGAAAGATGTGACAATTACCGAAATTCTCCGCGATCAGGCGACCCAGGATAAATACTACTGTCGGAATCCCGAATATCGAGTTAATCCCTGGAAGAGCGTGCATCAATTCGGATGTGGAGTGGATTTACGGACTTGGGGCTTCACCGAAAGACAACTACAGGAAATACTGGATTACATCAATCGCAGTTTCTCGTATGACCCGGAGGGTTCGCATCCGGCAGCTTTGTGCCATGATATCGGGCAGGGAAAGCATTTCCACCTGCAGATTAATCCGGCAATTAAGCGGTGAACGATATAATCAATTGCTGGTTGGTATTTTTTGATCGAATCTGCAGAAAGAGCTTGACAAACATAGAATTATTTCTTATATTGAAAATAGCAGGTGAGCGGGTTCATTATGAACCCTGAATATAGTATGGAGTATTAGTTGGAAAATCTTAATTAATACTCTACCATTCCCATTGGGGCGACTAATATAGCCGCCCCATTTTTTAAGTGCCTCCATAGCGTAATTGGAAGCGCATCCACCCGTTAAGTGGAATGTTCAGGGTTCGAATCCCTACGGGGGGACTCCGTTTTTTCTATATAAAAACGAGTATTATTTTATTATTAGTATTTGAGAAAAAACTTGACAAAAATAGTATGATAGACTATATTGTATTAATGGAAAACAGCCTTTTTCATAAAAAATAAAGGCAAATTCCTAAATCAAGATATTCGTTGGAGATAATCATGATTGAAAAAGAAGATACTATAGTCTTGAGATTTAGAACTACAATCAGCAAGACACACTATGTGCCCGCCTTAATACTTACTAAAGTACTGACGGGTATGCAAAGAGCTGTTAATCTCCTTGCTATGCAACATGAAGGCGTGGAGGTCCGTAAGAAAGATCGGACAACTAATGTAATTGAGCAAAAATATATGTTGTTGTGTTCACCACTCTCACCCGGTAGTGTAGAATTATTAGTTAATATAGGCGATCCATCTACGGACATTTTTGCTCAGCAAGATATAAATGCAGTTACCTCTAGTTTCCAAGGATGCTGTCAAGCTATTTTAAAAGTTGATCATTCTAAATTCAATAAATTAATGCCAGATAGTATTCGACGCTCTCGATTAGTTAAAGCATTTCAAGACATTATACCCAAAAAAGGAATAGGAATTAGCCTAGAAATATTCGGGAATGGTTCGCCTATAGTTAATACTAACGAGTTTCAGACTGCCTTAAAGGAATTTTTAATCCCTTCAAGGATTGAATATAGTATTCTTACTGTTACTGGTAGACTAACACGAATAGATTTCGACGCTCGGAAAATAACTATTCACTATCCTGTTACCAATCGAGAATTGGAATGCTATTATGATGAATCAATTGAAGATATGTTGTTAGAAAACCCTCGTGAATTAATTCAGGTTACCGGAATTGTAGTTTTTGATGAGGAAGACCATCCACAAAAAATTTCTGGTGTGGATAATATTACAGAAATTGACTTATCACCATTTTATCTTACTGAATTCCAATATGAAGAGCAAACGCTTCGCTTCATGAAAACTATCACTTTGGAACCTAAATTAGATGAAACACAACAATTAATGTGTCTTGAATATCCTTTACTTGGAATCGATGTATTTGCGTATACTCGAGATGAATTAGATGAAGAATTAGAAATTGAAATTGGTGTTTTATGGCGTAATTACGCGATTGAGCGTGATGAAATGCTTTCACCTAAAGCTAAGGAGTTGAAATATAATCTTCTAGATGCTATCCATGAGGTTAAGAATGCAAAGGGATAAAATAAAGATAGAATCTTCGTTACAATCAAAGGGTTTTCTGAAAGAAAAAAAGGATCATCGTGTATTTATCTATTATACCATAAATGGTGAACGTACTTTAGTTAAAACAAAAACGAGCCATGGAAATAGAAAGTACAAATCGATTGGGGATCCACTTCTTGGAAAGATGGCAAAACAATGTAACCTTAATTTTGGACAATTCATCAATCTAATCGACTGTCCCTTAGATAGAAATGAATATGAGGATTTACTCCGTAATAATGATGTTTTGTAGTATTATATTTTTCAGCCAGGTCTTTCTTAAATTTCCATCTATAATTACTAAACACTTAATCACCATTAAAAGAATGATATTGAGCATTTTGGGATATTGTTTTGCTTTTCTCCCCTTCTACGCTTAAATTTAAGCGTGAATTGGAACAGCGAACAATCTCGTTTGATCGCCTCTGATAAAGAGCGATTCAGGGTTTATGGCGGCCCCGGAACCGGTAAAACCGAACTTGCTATTCATAAAGCGGCTTCTATTTATAAGAACTCCCGCGGAAAAGCCAAAATCCTCCTCCTCGCCCGCACCAAAGGGGAAGTACGAACCCTGGAAATCAAATCATTCCAGCTCTTGGGCAATAATCCCCTCGAAGTTACTACCTTCCACAGCCTTGCGCTTAAATCCCTAACCCCTAAATCCTAAATCCTATTTTCAGTGTAAATACATTTATACTCCCCATTAGTCTTACTTCAAAACACAATACTTCATCTTTCCTCAAATCACTCCCTGTACCGCCAGCCACGCCACTAAAATCCCCAGCAGACTTTCCCCCGCTATCAAACCTGAGGCGAAGGGGATGGTATATTTTTCGCTGAATTTAGAAGCCCTTTTATCAAGGATATGTGCAATCAACCCGCCGACGAACATCGACAGGGCATACCAGAAGTGGAAGGTGAAAGCCAATCCCAAAGGTCATGTAAATCCTCTGTGTCTCCGTGTCTCCGTGGTAAGAATACTATTCTGCTATATCGCAGATATGGATGAATGGGCAGATAATGCCAGTGAATTTGTTGCGGCATTGAGCGTTGGAACCGCGAAGGAATTCCTGGGCGGTATGTATCTCTTTCGCCAAAGCGATTATATCGGTTCTGATGGAATATAAAGTTTTGTGGGAAAGCTTGGCTTTTTTCGTTTGATCGGGGGTGATTTCGAATGCAATTTTCAAAGGTCCTCCTCCTTTGAATTCCAAAGGGAGCAGTGAAATATGCTTCACTTCAAGCCCCAGCGCTTCTTCAGCGGCGGCGAAGTAAAGGGGCAGCTGCATATCGGCTTCTTTATGTGTGATGTCCAGGAAGCGGGTAGCTAAAGCTTTGTGTTTCCTGGTTCCGCTGGATTTGTAGTCTATCAGTTCCATGCCGTTGGGGGTTCGGTCGATGCGGTCGATGCGCCCGGTGAATATCAAGCCCGGTTCCGGCTCCCAGGCGAATACTTTCTCCAATTCCATCACTTCGCCGCCGTAAGCATCGGGTGTGTCGAGGTAATTGTTCATTTTTTCGAGCAGATAGCGGCGCAGGATTATTTCATCGGTGGAACCGGCTTCAAGGCTGGATTCCGCCTCGATGATTTCGTTCAACAAATCATCCAGCGCATCCTTCGACCTTTCCGCATTTAAGAAACCGAGTTCGCGGTGCAGTCTTTCCAACACGCGATGCAATATCATCCCCGAAATCATCGCTGGGGTCGAAGGCGCAGGAAGCCTTAGCACATACTGAAAATAGAACCTCCGGGGACAAGACAGGTAAGTATTGATCGCTCCGGCACTGAGATGTTGAAGCTTGGGGGGCGGGGTCGGAATCGCTTTCTCCCGCTGCAGACTGCTGGAAATGAAATCGATGTCGATTTTTTCTCCCAGTTCCCGCTCCATCTTCTTGATGAAGTCTTCTCTTTCCCCCTCCGACAAGCCAATCATTGCGCGGATGGCTTCGGCTTCTATTGTATTCTCAATCGATAAAGGCTGGACGCTTTCCTGTTTCCAGTTCGACAGCCACCCTTTTGAGTCTTCAGAAATAATCCCGGTTTCGTATAAGAATAGGGAAGAGTTTAGCTCCTCGCCCCGTTCCATTAACGGGCGGGACAGATACAGCTTATCAGTCGGCAGGGACATTGCGGTGTAGAACAGCCGCCGTTCTTCGTTCAAGTGCTTATCCAGATCAGCTCTTTCGATGTAGGAAAGACGCTTGGACAACCGCCCCCGAAGTTTTTCCATCCATTGATAAGGGAAGATGAATCGCTGCTCCACTTCGGAGGGGAAACTGTTTTCCACCAATCCCGGAAGGAAAACTACCCGATAAAACTTACCGCGCGCAGAATGAATTGAAATGATTGACACACCTCCGGTCTCCTCGATGAAGGGGCGCCGGAGGAATTCCTCTTTCGCCAAGGCGGAAATTCCCGATGGAGAATAATCCGGCAGGATGGAATATGCCTCCTCTAACAGCTTGCCAGCCGCAGATAAACCCTTCAGGGCGATTTCATCATCCAGGAATTCAGCGGCGATTTTCCGGATGATGTCTCTCAGACCGTTCTCGAAAATAATCCGGTCATCCGCCTCTGCGACGGTTTCAAGCAGTTTCTTGACAGATGGAGTGAGACAAGGTGCGATGCCGCCGTTCACCGGTATCTCCTTGAAAGCGAGGGCATGGCGGAATCGAGCGCCGTGCACCCCCGGCGAACGCAAAATAATCGCTGTCTCTTCAGGCGCGAATCCTTCAAGGCGGATGAGTCTTTCTATCGTCGAGGCGACAGCGGTAGATTCAGCGCCGGGCGATGAAAACTCCGCATAGTATATTGGAGTATCGTCCGAGCCTTCAGAAGCCAGGAACGATTTAGCTTCTTTATCAAACATATTTGCGGCGCATTCGACCTGAGCGGTATTCAGGCGGTAGGAAATCTTCAAATAAATGGTCTCAATACCGGGGAAATCGACATCGACAATATTGCGCATAATATCCGGGTCGGAGCCCTGGAATCGATAGATGTTCCGGTAAGGATCGCCCAATAGCGCCAGGAAACTGCTTCGGCGGGCAATAGATTTGAGTAAAAGGTACTGCGGGAGGGTTATATCCTGGGTTTCTTCAACGAATACGGCGTCATAGGATTGAAGATTAGATTCTGCGGCGGCTTCATAAATACCGGTTTCGGTGCTGAAACCGGATTCTTGTATCCGTTCTTCCAGCAGGCGATAGAGAAGCTTCAATTCTTCCAGCAGGGAATCGCCGGGGATATCCGGCAAATCGTCCGGCTTTATCAAATTCCACCTGAATAGATTAACCAAACCACAGATTTCGCCGATCAAATGGAGGCTGCCGGAAACTCTGCATAGTATGGATTTTTTGAACGGGAAATTCTTCAGCAGGTCGATGGTTAATATCCTGTGACCGAAATCGGAGAGTGGGAAGGATTTCTTCTGCAGGGTTTTACGGGCGAGGCTGTGGAAGGTAGAGACTTCAATGGGATTGTTGCCTAAAAGTCGGAACAATTTATGTTCCAGAGTTTGGACATCCCATTTACTTCGGGTGAGGAGGATAATTTTAGCTTTACTGCGGGACTTTAAATAAATGGAAGCCGCTTTATGAACCGCAAGTTCGGTCTTGCCGGTTCCGGGACCGCCGTATATCCTGAACTGCCCTCTTTCGGGAGCAATCAGTCGATTCTGTTCGTTGTTCCAAATCACACTTAAATTTAAGAGGTGAGGGGGAGAAAAGCAAAACCCAGTCAGAAAAGTGTATTACATAAAAAATGCAAACTAATTAACCACGAAAGAACACGAATAAACACTAATTATAAAGATATCGCTTGGGAATGGATTGATTCGAAACCGTTGAAATACAAAGATGATGCTGAGTAAACTGAAGGAAATCAGCGAAATCAACCCGCTGTACAGCGGATCAGCGA
>JABMRZ010000013.1 GCA_013202315.1 Candidatus Tariuqbacter arcticus
ACTCTACATTCAACAGTCTACATTCAACAATCAACACTCAACACTCAACACTCAACATTCAAAATTCATCATTCATCATTTCAATAATACCGCCTTCTGCAATCGTGAAACCTCTCCCGCCTCCAACCGCACGAAATACACCCCGGAACTAACCGTCCCCCCTGCGTCCCAATTCCATTCCGCCCTTCCAACCGCCGCATTTTCCAGATGATATACTGCGGCTTCCCGCCCCAGCGCATCATAAATCGTCAGCGTTACCGCTCCCGAAACACTCAATTCATATACGATTTTCAATGTCGAATTGAACGGATTCGGATAAGGCGGAAAAAGCCTGACCGCCGCCGGAACGACGCCGCTGAAATCCCCCACATCGCTCACACCGAACTCCTCGAACATCATCGCCAGCGCCTCCAATTTAGTATTGCCGCTGGAAGTGGAATCGTTTATCCCCTCTATCCCGAACGAACAGTAGAACAAATCGCCCAACCCGCTTTGCACCCTGACCCCCGCCATTTCATCCGGCTCATCCTCATCGTAGACGAAGAACGATTCCGCCCCCGGCAAAGCGTTCACCACATCCAGCGAATTCTGATTCCACGCTCCCCCGCTGCCCGCCATCACAAAATACATCCCTTCGGTCAAAGGATTCCCCGGACTGCCGCTTATAGTCAAATCACCCGAATGCGCCTCCAAAAAATCCACCCGCAGGATATCGCTCAACACCCCCGGCTGACCCGCCGCCAAATCCTCGGCGATATTCTGCCCGGTAACTATCAAGTTCCCCCCCTGCGTCAGATAATCATCCAAATCCTCCCAATCCTCCGCCGAAAGAATATACGTTTCCGCCGTCCCGGAGAAAGCGATAACTACATCATATTCGCTCAATTCATCGCCCAATTCACCCCGCTCCGACCGCTTCCAGGTCTCCCAGGAATACCCCATTTCGCTCATAGAATTCTCATAGTAAGAAGAAGTCCGCTCATCGTTATTCCGGTCAGCGTCGATGATAAGAACATCCCCCCTGCCCACTTGAACTTGCAGAATTTGAGTGAATTCAAATCCATCCCCGGTAAAATGTGCGTTCACTTCGATAATCTCAAAATCTTCCCCTCCATACTGCACCGTCAGCAAGAACGGTTCATCGGAATTATCCCGCACCTCCCCCTCAGACATATCGCCGATATAATGATTCGCCTGGCTGAAATTCACCCGCGGATTATCGCTCGACAATTCCAGCGAAACATCATACGCATCCCCATATAATTTATGATATTGCACGAACAGCGCTCCCTCCTGATTGAAATACAGCCTGTCCCCGTCGACCGGAATATCCGTCCACAGCGAATCCACCGAAACGAACAAATCCACCGCCTTCCGCGCATTCACCCGCCCGCCCCCCAGCATCCCCGCATACCCCGGATTCTGCGGGTCGATATTATCGGCGGTTTCAGCCAGCCAATTCCCCACTTCCATACTGCTCCATTCCGGCATCAGCGCCTTCACCAAAGCTGCCACACCCGCCGTCACCGGCGTCGACATCGATGTCCCGCTCATATTCCCGTATCCGTCTACGATGGTGGAAAAAATCGCATCACCCGGCGCGCTGACCGTTACCCAAGTCCCGTAACTGCTGAAATCGGCTTTGATATCCCCTTCAGCCGTCGCCGCCACCGCAATCACAAATTCGTATCCTGCCGGGTATTGAATCTGACTGCTGTTATCGTTCCCCGCCGCCGCTAATAACACCAATCCCGAATCGTTGGCGGTCGACAACGCATCCCGGAAAAACGGCACCACACCCGGCCCCCCGAAGCTCATAGACAACGCCTCCGCTTCCATATTGATAGCGTAATAGACCGCCTGCATCGCGCAGAGCAAATCCACATACCCCATTCCCGAAGAAGACATATAACCCGCCCGCAAACACATTATCTGCGAATTGAACCCCGGTGAAGCCACCCCCTCCCCGTTATTAGTCGATGCGCAGGCGTCCCCGGCGCAATGTGTGCCGTGCCCGTTGAAATCCGAAGGGTCGTTATCCGGCGGCCCCGGGTCTTCACCGGGCCAGACTTGACTGGAGTCTAAATCTATCCAATCCCATCCCCAAAAATCGTCTATATAACCGTTACCGTCGTTGTCCAGGCTGTCCACCTCCCAATCTTCGATTATCCGGTTGCCGTTCAAATCCTCGCCCGGATTTATCCATATATTCCCCGCCAAATCCGGATGGGTATAGGTCACACCGCCGTCGATTATGCCCACCTGAACCGATACATCGCCCCGGAAAATCGCCCAGGCTTCCTGATCCTCCATCGTTTCATGGTGCCATTGATTGGGCATCAGGAAATCATCCGGATTCAACCTGATACCATCCCATTCAACCAACGGGCACGGCCAAGCGTCCAATATCCCACCGCACCCCTTCAAAGCGATGACCGCCTCTTCGACCGAATGAACTTCATCGAATTCAACCAGATACAGCCCCGGTCTGAAATCAGCCGCCGCCTGCGAAACGGCTGTAGCGCCGATTCCCTCCAGAACCGCATCGAGCTCGCCCAGCCCGGTATGGACCAACCCTTCTTCAGAGACCGAAGGCGCGCTTCGCAAAGCCTCCCCGAAATCGACCACCGCCCTCCCAGACCGCACATTTTCAAATTCAAACGCCGGTTCCATACCCAATGTCAATGACACACCGGCGAAAAACACGGCTGTCAAAACCGAAATAAAACAACTTTTCCGATAAAACATACTTCTCCTTCAATATGAATATGTGCTGTCGACTCTCTGCAGTCGACAGCAACTACCTGAAATACAGGAACATAGCACCGAGTGTGGAGACTCGACGCCGCCCATAATAGTACCAAAATTACATTTTCGGACAGACTGTTTGTGGTGAAAAACACGCAATACGCATCTCGCAACTCGCAGCTTGCATCTTGCAGCTTGCAGCTATTTCACAAACAACAACGGCTGAACCGACTTGCCGCTAGCACCGCTCAAAACCGCGAAATATGTCCCCGAAGCCAGCCCTTCCGCTTCCCAGGTTACTTCTCCGATACCAGCCGGAGCATACCCCTCGAACAAAGTGGCGACTTCCCTGCCGTTGACATCGTAAATAACTAACTTCAGCATCCCCGGAAAGGCGTTTTCATACCGCAGGGTCACGCTGGGATTGAACGGATTGGGAAACACATCGCTGATGTGAATCCCTTTCGGAAGCAATCCCGCCGTATCCCCCCATCCTACAGAACCGCCCGGGTCCACTTCGAAACCGTCCAGGGTGAAATTATTGTTCTCGTTGAATTCATCCACCCAGTTATCCGCATCAATATCCCAGGAGAAATAGTGGAATCCTTCCGTCGCCGTCCAGGGACCAGCGGTGGTGACATAATTCTCACCCGAAGTCACCCCGAAGATGGTTTCAAGGTAATACTGTGCGCCATCCAAATCCATCACCACATTGAACGCTCCCGAAGCACCCTCACCCATCGGCACCGACCAGAACAGCGGGAATAACACTTCATCGCCGCCCACCGGATTGTCTTCGTATTCGATTGTATCGGTATCCGCCACCCAAGCGCTGTCAGCCTGAAAATCGTAAGCGGTGGTGGGAACTACCATGAATTCCTCTTCCAGGATATTATTATCTTCATTCCCTTCGGGGACGGTGTTATCAACATCTAATGTCCACCGTAAAGTATGTTCACCCAATATCGCCGTCCAGGAGTTGGAAAATAACGAATAGGAAGTATTCGGTTCAGCGCCGGGGAAGACGCTGCTGAATATTTCCGAATCGTCAATTTCCAATTTAATAGTGAACGGAGGACTGATTTCTTCACCGTTCACCGCATCCCAATAGAATTTGAAATAGACCGTCTGCCCTTCAGCCGGGCGCAGAGTCATCGCCTGAAAATATTCATTGAGGAAAACATTACTCTGCGCGATGAGATCTATCGGCTGAATCCCCCCCTCGCCCATAACTACAATGTCGTCGCAGTAAGTTTCCGTCGTGCTCATCATGTTGAAAACATAAATTCCGAAGAATCCATAACTGCAGTAACTGTCGGTATATGGACATCCGGAAAGTTCAACCCCATCATAGTAGACCCACAACTGGTTCGCTTCGCACTTCAGCTTCAATAGATGCCAACTGTCCGTAGTGGGCACGCCGCCGGGAATCTGAGCCCCCGTCCATTCGGCGATGGTCTCCCCGAAACCGGACTCCCCTGGGAATTTCCGCAGTTGCAGCTTTTCATCCGCATCGAAATCGGAGCGGAAATAGTAATACTTGTTCATTCCTCCGGAGGTATCCCATCGAGCAACAACAGCATGATAAGTGCTGGTATTGACCGTGCAATAAATCTGCGCTTCAATTTCGTAGTCGGCAATGGATGATTCACCCTCCAATACGGTGCCTACGCCTCCGCCGGAAAGCTCATTCCCCACGAATCCGACCCAGCTGTCCCCGGACGGATTCCCTTCCCAGTAGTCCACCTCCATATTGTTCCCCCCTTCCCAAGGCGTGAACCAATTCAGGTTCATCGTCCCATCGGTGAAAAACTCATAATAAAGCGTATCCTGCGCCCACAATCCGCCCGCAAGGCTCATCAACAGGATACCAAGCAAGGAAATTTTTAACAGTTTCATGACTCTTTTCCCTTAATTTAATAGATGATTTAATATGGTTTTAACATGAATCATTCATAAAAAATGTAGGTCGGCATATTCAATGCCGACAATTCATTTCAACGCCCTCTCCAATAACGGCTGGTTTGAATAACCCGCCCTACTATCTGGTTATAGGGTTGAATTCTGAGTTTTTTTACGAAATTGTAAAAATTAAATGTAACTATCTGCTATAACGATTTTCATAAAGAATTTCCGATAAAGTAGTTGTCATTCCCGCGAAATTTGTCCTCGACTCCGATCGGGGAGCGGAAATCCATCTTTATGAAAAACAAAGAGAACGATTCCGGACAAGCCGGAATGACGAGTTTACGTAGATCGGAAATTCTATTTAAGCACAGGTATACATCTAAGATAATGAGGTGGGTGCTGTCGACTCTCCACCATCGACAGTATTATCTCATCACAAAATAAAGCGTCGAGTGCGGATAGTCCGTCCGTGAATAGTAATATTTCGTAGTTGATGTGTAAAATAATTCACTGGATATAATGGATATACAGTATGTTAAAATTTCCATCATTTCCATAATTTCCAGTGAATTCTCACCCTCTCTCCATTTTCGGAAAGACTGCATAGACTCGTCGCCACCCAGTGACAATTACTATGGAGAAGCTATGAAAAACAATCAAATCTATCGCAAACCCGGCTGGCTTCATAAGGTCTTATACTTCATCCTGCTCGCCCTGCCGGTTATCATCCTGTTGCAATTCGCCATAGGGATTACCAATGTCGTAAGAAGCGTCCGCATTTTAGCCAAGGTTCGATTATTTGAAGAGCGGGAACGCGTCCTTGAAACTACATTATGGATATTGCATCAGCGACAATTGGCTCCGGCGGAGAAGCTCAACCTTATGAAATTCCCCCGCGATAACACAAAAGCCGCCGCACTGTCCCTCGAATTCCCCGAAATCACCGAGATTAACCTCCTGAAAAGGGAAGGTGAATATACCACCATCTTCACCGCAGCCCCTTCCGCTGAAATTCACGATGGCATCGCGAAAAAAGCTCCGATATTACAAGATGCCAAATCCTTGCGCCCCCCGATTTTGGCAATCCAACCTGCCAGGCGAGAGTTGGATTGGTGGAAATCGAAGAGATTGAATATATATTTACTTTCGTTGAAAAGGACGATGAAACTATCCTGATGGTGTCCGACCCGGAAAAACTGAAGCCCCTCCTCCCCCAAATTTTCCGTAACGCTGAAAGCGGGATGCCCCTCTTCGCAGGATATTTCGGACAGCATCCATTGTTTGCCGCGCAGTTGAAATTTTACGATGAATCCGGTGAAAACTTCTACACTTATGGAGACCCCCAAGGGCGCGGCTGGGATGATATCCGGGATACACCCTTGTGGGTTATCCCCGCGCGGTTGACCATCCAGATTTTTCCCCGGCAGGAAGCGATGATAGATTTGGCTGAAGCGGCTGGTTCATGGCAATGGTCGTTTGCCGACGTATTACACTGGTGGTCGATTGTGAAATTCATCATCGCCGTTATATTGATTTTCCTCCTGGGGCATTTTTCCCCCAGACTGCACGGCTTCAATCGAACGAAAGAATAGACTGCTTCTGAACCGCTGATTTACACTGATTTTCTTTGATTTAACCTGAAAATAGGGTTTAGGGTTTAGGGTTTAGGGGGCTGTCATTCCCGCACCCTCCTGTCATTCCCGCATGCTTTTAGAGGGAATCCATACCTAAATTTCATTCTAAGTTGTCCCGACTGGTCGGGATGAAGGTTTACCGTCTTTTTATATCAAATATCAAAAAACAAATATCAAATATCTTATTCTGTTCCC
>JABMRZ010000133.1 GCA_013202315.1 Candidatus Tariuqbacter arcticus
ACTTTTACCTGAAAATAACCGGAAAGCAAGTCCTTGAGCCGATTATTTTCAAGCTAAGTTGTGCGAGGATTCGCGAAAGAGACACTCTCATGAGGGTTTATCTTTAAATTCGTGTTTATTCTGATAACAAATCAAATAATATCAGACAATTACTTCTGTAATGTATGAATAAGTAAAACTATCGTCGCCATCTGAGTCACCACTAAAAGAATATCCTTGTATATCTCCCAATAATCTCGTTCCGGCTTCTCCGGCACAAATATAGTGTCACCCACATTAATGACCGTCTGCTTGTCAGGTTTAATCCAGGTTCCGGTAGCCGCTCTGATGACCCGAATATTCTTCTTGCGGGCGTTATAAGTATATCCACCCGACCGCTCGATGTAAAAGAGGAAATTCGCACCCGACTCCCAATTCAATAACCCCGGAGCCGCAACCTGACCTGAAACTCTCACCGTCTTCGCCTGCAGAGGAATATTTATCTTATCGTTATCTCGAAATAAAATATCCTGGGCGCTGTCCCCTCTGAAAAACAAAGCCTCAAAATCGACTACCACCGACGCCTTTTCGCGGGACTTGGTCTTGAAATATTCATACTCCATCTCGCCCATATCGGCGACGGGAATGAGCTTCAGCCGTTCATATTCCGGATCAAATATCTCCTCCTGGGTAGTGCGGATTATCTCAGCATCGGATAAACTTGCCTCGTTCGTGAACCCGCCAGCCCTTTGAATCACCTCGCTCAATCGAGTCTGGCTCTCCACAATCGAATAAACCCCGGGATACACCACTTCACCTGTAATCGTTACTATATGCCGGAGGTTATAATCCGGAATGGAACGAACGAATAACCTATCGTCCGCTTCCATCGTGAAATCCCAATCGGGCGAATCCGTCGATAAGTCGAGCGAATAAGTGCGGTATTCGGCGGTTCTGCCGAGGCAGCGTGCGACTATCACCTCATCAAACCTGGCGTCATCGGCGAAACCCGCGCAGATATCGATTATATCCCGGATACTGTCCCCTTTGGAATACTCTACTTCACCCGGTATTCTAACTGCGCCAAATACCCGAACCGTGCCAATTTCTTCCGATAGCGGCGGAATATAGATAGCGTCACCCTCCTGAACCTTAGGATTGAAGCTTAAATCGTTATTCCTGGCGAACATCAATAAATCGACTCGAACAGTATCGCCGGTCTCGTGTATCAGCAGTATATTCCTGCTGGATGAAAGCGGCTCTAACTCCCATTCACTTTCTTTGCTGGATTTCAGTTTCTGCTCCCGTTCCAACACTAAATTGCCCGCCTTTTCGAGCAGATGTGAAACGCGGTCCGCCGCAGAAGCGTCATACACCCCAGGATAAGGCACTACTCCCGACACCGGAATACGAAATCGCCGCAGCTTCTTCAGATATACGGTTATTTCCCCCGATTTATACACCTTATGAGAGGCTTCTTTAACCAACTCCTTCGCCTGTGAAAGAACTAAACCCCCTACTTCAATACTCCCAACGGTCGGAATCGAAATATCTCCTTCAGGGTTCACCGTGAGAAGGAACTTCTGCTCCATACCGCCCCAAATATTAACTCCAATCACATCACCCGGTCCCAGCATATAAATATCAGGGTCGATAACTCCCTCCAAAGCGTCTTCGTCAACCAAATAATAAACCGGCGCCGAGTATCCTTCCTCCCTCAATGTTGAACTCTGCTTGTCCGAATCCCTTACCTGAGCGATTACCGAAATCGCAGCGAGAAAAATGCAGATATAGGCTGTCTTTGTCGGAAACCTAAACATTGCTATTGTTCGGTATCCTCTTCAGACTTGAAATACTTATCTTCCGCTTCAATCACCGACTTCGGCTTGGCCCATCCCACATAGTCCTCATCCAATATATGAGGTGTTATTTGAATTACCAGATCCGTCTTCTTAACGGTTTGTTCTTTATGCCGGAATAGTCCGCCAATATATGGAATATCCCCCAAGAAGGGAACCTTATGCTGAATAATACTGGAATTCGCCGCCATCAACCCCGCAATCAAAATGGATTCGCCGTCTTTAACCCTGATGGTTGTAGTGGAACTCCGCCTGACCACCCAGGGAACCTGCTGATTGGGCGGCCCAATGAACTGGAATATGGACGATACTTCCGGTGTAATGGTGGTGGTTATGTATCCATCGGTGTTGACTATCGGAGTGACATTTAGTTTGTAGCCCACTTCTTCACGGTGAACGGTTACCTGACCACCAATCCCCCCCATCTGCATAATATAGGGGATTACATCCACCACTTCCAGGGAAGCCTCCCGATTATTCATAGTCGCCAACCTGGTGTTGGCTAACACTTCCGCCCGGTTATTCTTCAACAGCCAATCCAAAGTTATATCGAAAACCTGCAATTGGCGGCCAAAATGACCGATGTTGTTCCAGCCGTCGATTTTCTGGAAAGGCATCTCATCCGGGAATTCTCCAATCCCTGAGGGACTCGCCACTACCACTCCAGCGCCGGTCGTGGGATCAACCCCATCTTCAGCCAGAATGGTGGTTATGGAAGATAACCGCCCCCAATCAATCCCATACTCCTCCTCATCTTCAACCGCAACCTCCACTAAACGAGCCTCGAGCATTATCTGTAAAGCCGGCCTGTCAATCGCCAAAACTACATCCCTAATCTCCGATATGACCTTGGGACTGGTGATGATGAGCAATTTGTTGCCGCTCTTGTCGACCTCGATTTTAGCGTTGAAATTTTGAAGGAGATTCATAACTTCTTCAGCGGAGGCGTATTGAAGCTCGAGTACATGCGCCGTCAACCCAACTTCCTCTTTCAGATTCTTGGTTTCAGCCACCAAGAAAGAATTGCCGATTTTTTCATAAGAAAGCCCGGCGGCTCTCACTACCAGATTCATCGCCTCATCGATGGTGACATCCTTGAGATGAACCGAAACCCGAGCCTCCTTATTGACCCCAGGGCCCGTTACTATATTGAAGCCGCTCTCTTCCGCTAAAATAGTCAGAATGCTGGGCAAGAATGCGTCGTCGGCGTCGATTGTTACCCGCCTGACAAGTCCTTTGTCATCCAACGATTCCCCAGCAAATCCCCCGTTCACTAGACTTAAAACGATAACAGCCGATAATAAAAAACTTAAGTATCTACGCATTTGAACTCCGGAAAATCTGCCTGTTTCTATTTGAATTTAACTATTTGTTTACCCTGAAAACAACCGGAACGCGAGTCCGCGAGCCGTGAATCTTCATGCTTAGTGGTGCGATAGCTTGCGAAAGATACCATCGTATGATGGTTTCTATTGGGGTCTGTTGCCCAAATCAATACAGTGTGCTGTCGACTCTTCGCAGTCGATAGCATATATAATAATAACAG
>JABMRZ010000134.1 GCA_013202315.1 Candidatus Tariuqbacter arcticus
GCCTATAGCCTACAGCCTATTTTCAGAGTAAATGTAATATTATCAAATTGCTGACCAGACTACATAACCGAATAATATTAAGATTCATATCGACACACACTTTTCGTTTATATATAATGCTAAGATTCAATCCATTTTTCACGGCTCTGAAAAAATCGTTCACATCGTTGTATGATTTTATTCTTCCCGGACTTTGTGTGACCTGCGGAGGGAAAATCGACCGTGCTTTCGGTTTCATTTGCGGTAAATGCGGAGCAATCATCATCCAGCACGGCGGAAGGATGATTGAAGGCCGGGAACGCCGCAATCTAAAGAGAGCGTTCTATCTTTATCCGTATGAATCGTGGTATGGAGTCGATGTGGGTAATGCTGTCCGCACTCTGAAATATTCCGGTTATCACGGAATCGCCCTCGAATTAGCGGAGTTAATGATGGAAACTCTAGTTAAGCGGCTCGAATTCATCGAAGCCGATGCTATCATCCCCATACCATTGCATACATCCCGGAAGCGTGAAAGAGGCTTCAACCAATCCGAATTAATCGCTGGTGAGCTCGCCCGCCGGCTGGATATCGCTTTCATCGACCCGCTGAAAAGAAGGAAAAATACCGCTTCTCAAGCGGAACTTTCCAGTTATGAAAGAGAGTTAAATGTGAAAGGCGCTTTTGAATTGCGTGGGAACGCTTCGGTTGAAGGTTTGACCATTATCCTGGTCGACGATCAATTCACTACCGGCGCTACTATGAACAACGCTGCGGGGGTTCTACTTGATAAGGGCGCTTATGAAGTGGTGGGATTATCGGTTACTCACTGAGACTATGCAGTGTCATTTTAGGAAAAGCATTTATTAATTTGTATTTTTTGATAATTTTCATTAATATTATTATTTATGCTTGGAGGCTTATCACTGTCGTTTATTAATTTGTAGATTAAGGACTTATTTGTAATATCGTGAGAATGCAGCAGTTAATGAAAATTTCTCTCAAAATATCTTTATTCTTGACCGTTCTCATGATATTTATGAGCGGCTCGCGACCGGTTTATGCCATCGGCTTAATCCCTCCGAGGCCTTTTGTGAATCCCTTCGCTCTCCCTCCAGCCGTTAATGGATTGTCGCTAACTGACTATGATTCCCCGGCTTTATTCACTACAAAGAATGAGTATTTGAGCTACGAATATTCGGTCGACAGCTCCAAGACAATGTTAGTGGGTGTTGCCGATATTTATCATCCCTATTTCGCCAAGCCGGTGGTTTTTTCCCTGGAGGAATACCGGGATGAGAGGATTTGGGATGACCTGGTCGAGTCCTGGCGTGAAAGCACGGTCAGAGAATTATTCAAAGCCAAGACGGATGACAGCGGCGGCGCTATAGCAATTGAGATACCCTGGCGCGTCCGTTCGAAGACATTTCAAAGGATATTCGGCGGCGATAGAGTGGGACTTCGTGTAACCGGAAATATCACCATCGACGGCGGTCTTCGCCGACAAAAGACCGACCAAAATATAACCACCCAGAACGACCTCACCAACTACAGCTTCCGTATCGACCAGACCCAGCGGTTTAATATCGAAGGGAAAGTCGGCGACAAGGTTTCCGTCTATGTCGACCAGGATTCGGAAAGGATGTTCGAATTCGAGAATAACCTCAAATTGGAATATACCGGTCTTGAGGATGAAATCATCCAAAAAATTGAAGCGGGGAATGTTTCACTTTCCCTTGCGGGGACGGAATTGGCGACTTTTTCGGGAACCAATACCGGTTTATTCGGATTTAAAACCGAATCCAGGTTCGGTCCTTTAAAGTTGACGACTATCGCATCGGTTGAAAAGGGACAGAAGAATAAGAAGAGCCTGAAGGGCGGCGCCGAAGAACAATCCCTGCAAGTCCTATCGACTTCCGGGATGATGCGCAACCGGTATTTCTTCATCAACGATTCCTTCCGGGAGAACTACCGCTTATTTACCACGGAAATGCAGCATATAGTCGATCATTCCATCGTCGACACTATATCTGCCATCGATGTTTACAGGTCGGTGCCGCTGACTATCGGCGCCGATCCAGGTAAGAAGCATGCCTGGGCGATGTATTCACCCGACCCCGACAATCCTCCGGAGCAAGAAGACAGGAACAATGTCCTCGCTTACTTCAAGGTGCTCGTAAAAGAAAGCGAATACACTGTGGATAGGAAGCTGGGCTACATAAGGCTGAAGAGCCCGCTTCAATCGTCTGAAATCCTCGCCTGCGCATATACAACTGCGACAGATACAATCGGTGATATCGTTATGCCTTCCGATTCTTTATTGATGTTTTTGAAATTGATAAGACCTGATAACCCTCAGCCTGCGGATTCCACCTGGGGGCTGGAATTCAAGAATGTTTATTCACTCCAAGCGATAAACATTGATCCAGAAGGATTCGATTTTGATGTCTACCGGAGCGCTGGGACCGCCGGTGTGGAAGTCAATACTCAAGATGTGGACGGTGAACCGAAATCTTTCATGGAAATTCTGGGTATCGACACCAGAGGGCCCAGTTTCGGCACCCCTCCCGACGGTGTGGTTGACAACAATCCGGAAATCCTCAAGCTGTATTACGGTGAAATCATTTTTCCAGGCTTGAGACCCTTCGACCCGGATTCCGCAAAGGGGGGCGGGTATATTATACGAGAAATCGAGAACGGGCAAGTTATTTCCGAAGAGGTTGTCTATCCTCAGCTCGATGTGACTATGCCGACATTGTATGACACCACTGCCAACTATTCCACCGTATCCCAGTATTATTTTTCGGTTAAATATCAGAATATGTCCGCTTCCTTTGGTTTGGGATTCAATGTTCTGGAAGGTTCGGAGGAAGTCACCCTGAACGGCAGGCGTTTACAGAAGGGTGTGGGCTATAACATCGATTATATGACCGGCAACCTGACCGTTCTTGATGCGGCGGCTTCAAACCCTTCGGCGAATGTGGAAATTTTATGGGAGAGCGGTGAGATTTTCCAGTTGGACAAGAAAGTGCTGCTTGGTCTGCGCAGCGAATATGAATTGTGGAGTCCCGAATCTTTCATCGGCGCCACCGCCTTATATCTGAATGAGAAACCCCTCGAAGAGCGGGTCAAGCTGGGCAACGAACCGATAAGAAATATTATCCTCGACGCCAACACCCGCATGGTTATGAAGCCTGATTTTCTTACAACCGCCATCGACTTTTTGCCTTTTCTGGAAGCGGAGGCTGAATCGGAAATCACATTGGAGGGTGAGATCGCCCGGCTTTATCCCAATCCCAACCCACTGAACAACGAAGCCACCGGTGACTATAACGGGGTCGCCTATCTTGACGATTTTGAGAGCGTGAAGCGGATAACTTCCCTGGGCATAATGCGCCGCAATTGGAATAATTCCAGCGTTCCCGCCGGCGCGGTCTCCAGCGTCGACAGCCTGCACCTGCGCAATATGATGCGGGGCGGGCTTCAGTGGTATAATCCTTACGATCAGGTACAAATCCAGGATATCTGGCCCGACCGAGAAATCAACAGCAGTGTTTCTTCGAATATTCATGTGCTTGATTTACAGTTCTTTCCCCGCGAAGATTCCTTAGCGGAAGCCTATAATATCCCGGTGACCGAAAGCTGGGCTGGAATACAGAGATTTATGTCATCCGGCTTCGCCGATCAATCCAAGTCGAAATACCTGGAAATCTGGCTGAAGAAGGAGAATTTTGGCGGCGATTGCATTATGAATGTCGATTTGGGGCTGGTTTCGGAAGACGCTATTCCCAACGGTATCTTGAACACTGAGGACGAATTCATTACCGATACTCAATTCGGGAACGGTATTCTGGACGAGGGTGAAGATATCGGTTTGGATATGATGGAAGACAGCGATTCCGCCGCAGTCGCCGCCGGGGGAGACTTCTGGGATTTGAATGGGGACGGCGCCAGGCAGGAGTATGAACCTTTTTCTCTGGATAATTATAATTATAATATCTCCAACAAGAACAATTACGGTCAGATAAACGGCACCGAGAATAATGAACTGGACGAAGGGGACCGCCGTCCCGATACCGAAGATTTGAACAGCAATGGTTCCCTTGATAAGGTAGAATCTTTTTACCGCTGTTCTTTCAATCTGCCGATGATGGAAGGTGACACTTTATTGGCGGGTTATACTGATACCGGTTGGAAGCAGGTTTGCTTTCCCCTTAAATATGCCGAAGTCCACGGGACCCCCTCCTGGAATCAGATAGAGTACGCCCGAGTTTGGATTTCCGGCTGTACCGACACTGTAAAGGTCAGAATAGCTACGATGGAATTAGTTGGGAATGAGTGGGAAGAAGTGGTGGAAACGGACATTATGGGCATTCAGCAGAACAAGGTCGCTATTGCAGTGGTTAACACTTATGATAATCCGGATGAGTATTATCAACCTCCCGGAGTCAGGGGCATCAGAGACCCCATCACTAACATTCTATCGAAGGAACAGTCGCTGGCGCTGAAAGTCGAAGATATGCCGCCTAAAAGCATTGCAATGATGCAAAAGACTTTTATGACCACCCAGGATTTTCTGAAATATAATTCGATGAAGATGTTCGTTAACGGGGGTGGGGGCTGCGATGGAGGAATTAACGAAGGATTCAGCGTTTATGATTTGAATATGTTTTTCCGCTTCGGGAGCGACACTACGCAGAACTATTACGAGATTTACCAGTCATTGGAACCGGGATGGGCGTCCGAGAATGAAATCTATATCGACCTGAGCCAAATCGCCACCATCAAATTGGAACGGGACGCCTTGCTCGCCGACCCCGCCTTCGTATCCGAGACTCACGCAGGCTACAAGATTATCAACGGCGACACCATCACATTCGGCTATAGGATTCAAGACGGCGATTCGCTGGTGGTGATGGGAGAACCTTCACTTTCGCAAATCAGGCAATTGACCATAGGGCTGCACAATACCGGCAAGTATCATATAACTTCGGACGATTTGGTGGAAGTATGGCTGGATGAACTTCGATTATCCGATGTTAAGAAGGATGCGGGCACAGCATTCAGGACTTCCGCCGTCATCAAGCTTTCCGACCTGGGCACCATTAATTTAAGCTACAGAGATGAGGACGCCAATTTCTACACCTTGAATGAGCGGCAGGACCATCCCGGCTCCTCCGTTGGGAACACCACACAAATGATGTCCGGGTCTTTTAAATTGGACAAATTCATTCCGCCCACCTGGGGTTTCAGTATTCCCTTAAATGGGAATTACACCCAAACCACCTATATTCCCAAATATTATCCCGGCAGCGATATCCCGCTTGACTTGGGAGACCAGAGTGCGGTGGATACTGTGAAAAGCCTGAATGAACAAAAAGGATGGGGAGTAAGTTTGTCCAAACAAAAGAATTCCCCCAATAAAATCCTGCAGTATACCGTTGAAAATATGTCCTGCAACTACGATTACGCTGAAACTTACGGTTCCAGTCCGGTGTATGAATATAATGAATCCGTCTCACACAACGCCAGTTCCAGGTATAATCTATCCTTCGGTCAAGATCATTCAGTCGGTATCCTTGGCTGGTCTAAGGGTATACCTATACTGAAGAAACTCAGTAAGACCCGTCTTTCATACTTACCCTCCAATATGAATTTTACTATTTCCGGTAATGAGTATAATGCCAATTCGCTGACTCGAACACAGGTTCCACAGGTGGACAAGACTTTCAACCTCACACGGTCATTCGTTACAGGCTGGCGGCCCTTCACTTCGCTGAATTTCGATTTAAACCGCACACATCGCAGTGATATGCTGGGTTATGGATGGGTTGACCTGCTGGAAGGTCAATTCGGACGGGAGAATAATGTTACTCAGTCTTTTTCTTCGAGTTTCTCGCCCATTGTCTTCAGATGGCTGACGCATGATGTGAATTATACTTCCAGTTACGGTTGGTCTTGGGGGAGCGGTTACGCCGAATCCGGGAAGAGCGTACAGTCCACCAGCAATGTATCGACTTCCTGGAACCTCAAGATTTCGCAGCTCTTCGGCAGTAAGGCGCGCGGAGGGGGGAGCGAACGCGGCGGTAGAACCCCTCCCGCACAAACCGGCGCCGCAGGAGAGGAAAAGGAAGGCGTGGGGGCGCCTAATCCTCTCACCATCCTCAAGTTTCTAACCTCGAAGCTCGGCGATATTCGTTTTGATTACAGCTTCAATCGTAATTTGGGCACTCCGGTAGTTCTGGGGCATGCCGGTTGGAGATATCAATTTGGGCTCAGTGAAGACCCTGAAGTAGGTCAGCTTGGCAATTATTCCGGCAATTCCATCAGCACAGCTTCCTATACGAATACATACACCGGCAAAAGCGGTCTGGATTTGATGAAGAACCTGCGTATTAGTTTCGATTATGAGTACAAGACTACTGAGAATTATGGCAGCACAATAACCGGGCAATTCATCAAATCGCAGTATTATCTTTTTTCCAAGGACGGTTCCATCAAGCACTTTCCGTTCCTGGATGTTTCCGCTCGTCTGACCGGTTTGGAGAAATTGCCGCTGTTCGAGAAATTCGCTCAGACCGTAACTCTGGAAAGCGGATTGAAAGGCAAAGTCACCAGCAATTGGAACGGTGAATCGAGCAACATTATCCAGCATTCTTATAAGAAGGATTTTTATCCTCTTGTCGGATTGAGTGTATCCTGGAAAGCCGGGATTTCCTCCAACTTCAAGTATAATAAATCTCAGACCTTGAACGATATGGTTCAAGCTGGTCAGAAGAACAGGACTTCAGAGAATTCAATCACAATCACCGGGAACTACACTCGCAAAACCGGCTTTAAAATTCCCATTCCCATTTGGCCCTTTAAGAACAAACGGTTTAAGAACAACACTACTTTTTCCTTGACTTTTTCCGCTTCATCGTCCAAGAATGAGATGCTTTCGGGGAATTCGACCAAATTCAGTTTAACCACCAAGACTTCAACCTGGTCGCTGAAGCCGCATATCAGTTACGCCTTTTCCAATACAGTCACCGGCGGCGTTCATTACGAAACCGGCGGTTCCAACAGCAACCTTACCGGGGAAACATCGTTCAATGAATTCGGCTTCGATGTCAACATTTCAATTCGCGGCAGATAAGATGACTTTTTCCATAAAACATAACTATTCAAGTCGATTCCGCCTAATGGCGGTGTTGGTTATCGCAGGGCTTGTTGTTTCATTTGCGATGGCGGCTGATATTCCTCAATTCAATACTGATAAATCCTGGGATTATTTGATTGCTCAGTGTGGTTTTGGACCTCGAAATCCCGGCTCACAGGGACATTCCCTCTGCCAAGATTATCTGGAATATGAACTGCGCAAATATACCGACCGCGTCTATCTACAGCCCTTTACACACTATGACAGGCGGCTGAAAACCACATTCTATATGAACAATATAATCGCCGATTTTGGGGAGGGCGATGGTGCTAAAATCATTCTCTGCGCACATTGGGACACCCGTCCCCGCAGCGATATGGACCCTGACCCCGCCAATTACCATAAACCCATCCTCGGAGCGAGTGACGGCGCTTCCGGAGTGGCGGTGCTTTTGGAGATGGCGAGGTTGTTCTCCCTTGCCCCTCCGCCGGTGCCGGTCCAAATAATCCTTTTCGACGGGGAAGACTACGGCAGGGTGGGCGAAAATTGGGATTACCTGCTGGGTTCAAAACATTTCGCCAAGACCGCCGACCCCGCTGACTACCGATACGCTGTCTTATTAGACTTAATCGGCGACCAAGACCTCGAAATCAAGCGGGAATATAATTCCTACAAATACTGCCGCGATTTACAGGATAAGGTCTGGCGCATTGCGGAGGAAGTCGGCTCCCATCAATTCTCTGAACGGTTGACCCACCCCATCATCGACGACCACCTTTCATTGATTGAAATAGGTATACCGGCAATCGATATCATCGACATCGAATTTGAATACTGGCACACTCAAGGCGATACCCCGGAACACTGCCGCCGGGAAAGCCTGGAAGCGGTGGGAAAAGTCATCGTCAAATTGATTTACAGCGAGGAACCTTAAATGCCACTCAAACGCGGAGTTTCAATTGATATCGGCAGCAACACCACGCTTTTCCTGGTGGGCGATGTCGATTCCAGGGGAAAAATCACCGTGGTTGACGAAGAGCAGGTTTCCAACGGTATCGGAAGGGATGTCTTCCAATATGGGAAAATCTCATATGAAACCATTGAGCGAAATCTTAATATTCTCCGAAACCTGACCATTTACGCTTCCGCTATAGGCGCGAAAGAAAAAATCATCGCTGGCACTTCAGCGCTCCGAAGCGCCTCCAACAAAGACCAATTCATCAACAAAGTCGAAAAAACCCTGGAGGTTAGGTTTATAATCCTCACAGGGATGCAGGAAGACCGCCTTACATACTTCGGATACCTCAGCGGAAGGACCGCCATTCAGGGAAATATCCTATTGGCTGATATCGGAGGTGGTTCAAGCGAATTCGTCTTTGGAAATAATGGTGAGATCAAAGAGTCTTACAGCCTGGTTATCGGCGGGCGGAGGTTGATGGTGAGCTGCCCCTTGGATGATCCTCCAAACCGAGAAAAATACCGGCACCTCCTATCTCAAATCACCAAACATCTTCGAATCATGAAATATAATACGCTTGATGATAGGCAGCTAATCTTTTCAGGCGGCGCCGCTACCACCTTAGCAACGCTAAAGCAGGGGTTAAATTCGTACGACGGCGATGCGATTGAAGCGAAGCGCTGAGTAGAAAATGGATAGCTCAGACTCAAGAAAAATTCCTCAGTCTGAACCTTTACGAGCGTAAGAAACTGCTTCATTTCGACCCTGATAGAGCCGAAATTATAATCTATGGAACTGCTGTCATATTGCAAATAATGAAAAAGTTAAACGCAAACGAATGCCGCATCACTCATCGAGGGCTCCGCTTTGGGCTCTTAAGTGAATGGGGTATGAATACAACACATTGAAATAGGGTTTAGGGTCTGGGGTTTAGGGTTTAGTGGGCTGTCATTCCCGTAAGTTTTCAGTGGGAATGACAGTGTATTTCAACCATGACAAAGGGTAATTCACCCACAGGAAATAGCGATTAACCATATAATAAAAAGGAGAATGTATGGAAGACAAGTCGAATCACATTAATCAGAAAAATGCCGATGCTCCCGTTCCCGAATCCCCACCTGTTCAACAGAATGAACAAATGGTTGAGCATAAGCAATCCACCGGAGGAAAACGGATTGGAATTAATGAGTATAAGAAAAAAGGGATGGAAAGACTGTCCGGCGATAAGAATATGGTGCAGACTCCCATGATGATTAAGACAGAAGATGGGTGGCAACCGGTGATGGTTAAACGCAAGAGAATCTCTTATTGATGGTAATACCGCTTATGGAATATTGTAGAGGGCTGAGTCGTTGGCGTTAAATTTGCTACATAGATGACAAATTACTTGTAATGGAGCCCTCTATATGAAAAATTGCATAATGAAGTAAAAACTTGCATTTTTACTCAATTTTATCGTTCTTAGTAGTACTATTATGAATTTCCAACAATTTATAATGAGCGACAAAAATTCACGCCATTTTTGTAA
>JABMRZ010000135.1 GCA_013202315.1 Candidatus Tariuqbacter arcticus
TCGTTATTCCGGCTTGTCCGGAATCGATATCCTTGTTTATCAAAAAGATGGAATGCCACTTTAATTGAAATGACAGCTGCCTAATCGGAAATTCTTTATGAAAATCCCTATATACCCCACCACCGCGCTGCCTGAAAAGGCGTCCAGCACGCTCTTCACACCCTCCGGCGTACTCACCCAAATCCAATCGGTCAATTTCTGCTTCGACCCGATGAAATTGGTGATATAGACCGGCAGGCCTTTCGCCGCATCGATATTGTCATCGGTGATCCGCGTGTCCCGAACCGCCTCAGCGAACATCTCCTCCGACTCCGGCATGATGAGTGGCATTAAAGCTAACTCAGCCTGAGTCTCCAGAAGAAATCTTGTATTTTCCAGAACACTATTCATCTTCCGACTCGCTTAAAATTCGGATTGCGGGCTCTACAGTACAAAAAATAAGTCCCAAAACTTTTCCTGTCAAGGGACTCTTTGATACTCAAACTACGAAATTGCAGTAACTTACTGCGGTTTTGTAGTTTTCAAGTATGAAAATAAAAAAAGCCGGTCGCAGCGATTGTCGCACCGGACCGGCTTAAAAAAAATACAGATTTCATTTATTCACTCACCACCATCCGATAATACCGTTTTCCCTCCCCCAACGCTCCATAATCCACCCAACTGGTATCCGGCGGAAAGACTGTGACTTGCGGAGTCCCGGAAGGAGTGAAATATGGTATGTCCTGATAGAATATCCGATATTCGGCAGCATTGGAAACATCCGACCAGGTCAATATCACATCACTGCCCTGGATGGAGATGGTTACAGTAACCTGCAGAGGATTGGCAAGGTTGCGGTAAAATAGCATCGCCCCACCATATTCTCCACAAATAATATCTAAATCACCATCATCATCCATGTCTGATAAATAAGGACGCAGATCTAAATATACCGGTGGGAGATATTCGGCTATTGTATCACAAGAGATAAAAACTGCATTGTTTTGGCTGCCGGTATTCTCCCAATACTCCAGCAAATTCCCCTGATAACCCGGATTCCACCATTTATACCTCCCTATAATCAAATCATAATCGCCATCATGATCCAAATCCCCAAAACGAGGGTGAGTCTGACCATAATATGGTGTCTGATTGAGATAATTATCTTCTTGCAGAACAAATCTCGGACTGTAAATATTTCCCACATTCTCCCAATATTTAATCAAATTATCACCATAGCCGTAAAACAAATCCAAATCTTCATCTCCGTCAATATCCACAAAATCTACGCCCCAAAAAATATAATCCATATAACTCGATTCAATCGTCTCCCACAACTCATATTCCGGTGATGTTGTGGAACCAATGTTTCGATAAGATCTCACATAGTTTAAAAAACTGCCATGAGAAACAACTATGTCCATATCACCATCGTTATCCAAATCGCCAAAGGCAAATTCCGGCTGGTAAGGAAAGGTCAAATTGAAACAAGAAGTATCGGCAAAATAAAACTCGGGTTCAGACAAGGTGCCGGAATTCTCCAGCTTAACAATCTGTCCTCCCAGGATGCCAACCAATAATTCAGTCAATCCATCATTGTCAATATCACAAATAACAGGACCAGAAGAAGCGCTCATGTCCATAAATAGATATTGAGCGGTAACAAATTCAAAATTTGCCGAATCAGGGGTCCCAATATTCCTGTAGAAAATTATATCTCCTTCAAATCCGTTAGTATATCCTGCGCTCTCATTTCCCACAAACAAATCATAATCCCCATCCGCATCTATATCGCAAAACCGGGGAACTGACATATTGCCCACATCTATCTCACCATAGAAATTGGTCATATATTCAAAGTCGTAGTTGACACTGTCGCCGATGTTTTCATAATACCAAACAGTTCCATTTTCACAGCCGATGAATAGATCATAATCGCCATCATTGTCGATGTCGCAGAATTCTGGTGATGCATTATCTCCAACATCTATACTTTCGAAATATTCTGATTCCAATATCATGTCTGGCATTTGGGGTGTACCATTATTACGATAAAAATACAATACTCCCGTAGCAGGAGTCCAGCCTATACCCAAAAACAAGTCAAAATCATCATCACCATCTATATCAACAAAATCTAAAGTCGGTTTGCTCGTCGATAAATCTACGAATGCGGAGTCTACTAAAATGAAGAGCATAGAATCTGGTGTACTAAAGTTTTCAAAAAATAGGATAGGTCCATACTTATCCCCTATAAAAATATCTAAATCGCTATCATTATCTATATCACAAAAACATGGGGCTTGATAAGTTGTGCTTGTAGAAAATGGTGTTACTATTTGATTCGTTATAATTTGATAAGAAGGATTTGAGGGATTACCTGTATTTCCCATATAGTATTCCCAAGTACCAGAGCCTAATATAATATCCATATCACCGTCATTATCCAAATCACCAAAGTCGTGGTGGTAATATGACAGTGCTTGAGTGAATCCGAGCTGTGGCTCTACATCATAGAACATTACCGGAAATGGGTATTGTTCCTGCTCGAATTGAACAGTCTGCCCGTAACAAATCCCGGTGATGAAAAATAATATGTATAATTTCTTAAGCATAAAGATTCTACTTTAGCATCATCATCTTTTTGACTTTCTGGAAGTTAGTTCCGGTGGACAATCCTTCAATCTGAATTCGATAGATATAAAGACCTGTGGCAACTTCAAATCCGCTTTCAGACCGTCCATCCCATCTTACCGATTTATATCCGGCGCTACAGATTTGGTCTTGTAAAGTGATAACTTTCTGCCCTAAGATGTTGTATATTTCAAGTTTAACCATGGAAGCTTCTGGGAGGTCAAATTTTATTGTTGTCGTAGGATTAAAGGGATTAGGATAATTCTGTCCCAAAGCATAGTCCTGGGGAAGCATATTGGCCGGATTTCCCGAATTCAAAGTGCGGAATGCGGCAATGCCCACTCCGAAACCTGCGTTAGTTGGAAAATCGGGGTCTTCATTAACCGAAGAAATTGTATATACCGGCTCGAAGACTATTTCAACCCCTTCCGATGCGTCCCAGAACTTGAATGACATTATTTCATTTTTAATGTAACCATCCACACTGTCCGGGGTCATAATTTCATCTTCCCAGGCAGTTATTGTTAAAGTAGTTCGTCCCGGCTCGCATTTCCTAGCGCCATCGCAAAAGCGGCGGCGGAAGCCATCGCCGGTTATCCTGATATCGAATTCGCCGAACCCGACTACCTGGCATATACCATGCTCGAACCGGATGACCACTTAGCGGGCGACCAGTGGCACCTCGATCCATTCCCCGGAGTGAACGCTGAAGCCGCCTGGGACAGCACCACCGGCGACACTCTGCAGATAATCGGAATAATCGATACCGGAGTTGATTGGGACCATCCCGATTTGGCAGAAAAAATCTGGCTCAATTACCCGGAATATAACGGCGTCGCCGGAGTGGACGATGATGGCAACGGTTTTGTCGACGATATCCGGGAATGGGATTGGATTAACGAAGACAACGATCCCAACGACGACAATTGTCACGGCACCCATGTGGCGGGCATCGCCGCCGCTGAGTCGAATAACGGGATCGGTGTCGCCGGAATTTCCTGGGGAGCTAAAATCATGCCCCTTAAAGTCCTGCAAAGCACGGCTATGGGACGATGAGTGATGTCGCCTTAGCCGCCGAATACGCCTATGAAAATGGCGCCACCGTAATAAACATGAGCCTTGGTAATTATGCTGAATCCCTGACTTTAAAGACCACACTGGAAAACGCCTACGCCTATTGCGCTTTAGTGGCGGCGGCGGGGAATAATAATAAACCGATTGATGAGGGATTCGGTGCCGCTCCGATGTTCCCCGCTTGCTATTCCTTTGTGCAGGGAA
Source organism: Candidatus Tariuqbacter arcticus (assembly GCA_013202315.1). Taxonomy (GTDB): domain Bacteria; phylum Electryoneota; class Tariuqbacteria; order Tariuqbacterales; family Tariuqbacteraceae; genus Tariuqbacter; species Tariuqbacter arcticus. Next base: position 3,892 of record JABMRZ010000135.1, read on the forward strand.
CGGAAGCCTCCACTAACACCGGTTCAAAAGCATCTTTTAATAATTACAATCCATCAGGACCGCTAACTTGTGGAAATTCTCATGGTTACAATTATGAAATGCGAGCTCCGGGAGTTTCAATTATGATACTTTTCCTAATGGAAATTATGATGACTTAAATGGCACTTCCATGTCCGCTCCCCTTATCTCCGGCGCTATCGCATTAATGAAGACTCAAGACCCCGATATCCAAAACACCACCCTTTTCGCCAAATTGATCTATTCCGCCAATAACGGGATTTTGGATATCGCCAACGCCTTGGAATATGAATTAGGCGAATCGGATTTGCATTTTGTCAGTTTCACTTTGGAAGATTCATTGGGAGATAATGATGGCAGAGCCGATGCCGGTGAAACCATACAAATATGGCTGACGGTCAATAATACCGCCGGTTTAGCCGACAGTGTGCAGGCGATTTTGCGCTTCGGCGAATTTGAAGATACCACGACTTCAGAAATAATCGACAGCGTAGCTTATATCGGATATATTTCCACCTTTGCCTCTTTGAATAATCAAACCAATCCCCTTTTAGTGCAGATTTCCGATGAAATTGCAAATAACCGGGATATTGTGTTTGAATATGAGGTTTTTCCGCTAAATGGTCCTGCAATAACCGGAAATATTACCATAACCGCTTTCAATACTGTGGAATTAGGCGATTTTTTCACCACCGATACTACATTGACCGCAGATTTCGAATACTGGATGACGGAAAACTTAAGGGTGATGCCGGGCTGCACTTTGACGATAAATCCGGGAGTGCATATAGTTATAATGCCCGAAAAGACTTTAGATATTGATGGGGTGCTAATTGTGAATGGAACACCTGATAGTTTAGTAGATATTTCTTCGAATGGTAGCGGAAGTCGAATTATTTTTAATACCTTGTCTTCTGCTGAATTGAATTATACCTATTTTCATGATTTTTTAGCACCATTTTCTTATTACTTTATTAAAATCTGGTTAGCACCAAATGTCAATTTTAATGATGTAATATTTTCAAATTGTTTTTTCTCAGTTTATATAGTACTTGATCCAAGTGTTACGGTAAATTTCAATAGAGTAAATATTATCAATTGTAATGGTATTTGGGCGGCAAATTTTTGTCATGCTTATTTATTTAATTGTAATGTTAACAATAACTTTGCGAGTGAACCGCAAGGTGCAATTTATAATTTTTTAAATAGTCACAGTTCCGTATATGAAACTTGTTTATTTAATAATATCGGATATTCAATCTCTACTTTAAGTTCTGGAGGTTTAATATCCTTCTTAACTGACAATTTCTGGGGTACCACCGACACCACAATCATTCACGAAGAAGAAATATATGACTTTTAAGACGATGGTTCTTTAGCAGTTGCAGTCCTCAGTCCCGTCTTAGAAGCGCCACCCCCAGAAAACCACGTCATCGTCTGGAAAGTGGAAATCAACGGTCAAAATCCGCAATATGTCCAGATCGACCCCATCGGCTGCGAAACGGCGCAGTTCGATGTCTATTTTAATCGCCCGATGGATATTAAAGAAATCCCCTTCCTGACTTTCGGCGTCTGTGAACCCTTCACCCAGCATGTGGTAGCGGATTCGGCTTCCTGGAACGCCGATTCCACCATTTACACCGCATATCACACCGTCGGCTTGGAAACCGGGGACGGCATCAACACTGTCCGCGTCGCCAATGCCAAGGATACCGACCATTTTGAAATCCCGGTCGAATACACCCGCTTCAAGTTCAATATCCAGGCGGCGGCGGGAGCTTCGGTCAATTTCATGGCGACCCCCGGCATCGGGAAAGTGGAATTAGAATGGCCGGAAGCGCCTTCGCCGGACCTGTTAGGCGCTTACTGCACCGACATCGACAAAAA
>JABMRZ010000136.1 GCA_013202315.1 Candidatus Tariuqbacter arcticus
CCGAAAACCGTGAACCGAGAAATGAAATACGAAATTCGAGCCGGTTCCGGACAAGCCGGAATGACGCAATTTTCTGCATTCTCGGACAGGCTGCAGAGAATCGACACCACAGTATTATTCACAGTAAATGAAGTAATGAAGTAATAATTCTGAAAAAACTGGCGAGATCGATAATTTTTTATCGATGTCAGCGCAGTAAGCGCCTAAACCCCATACCTAAACCCAATTTTCAAGTATAAATATCGACATTCTTAGAAGAAATATGCTTATTTAAATAATAATAATAACATATTAGAAGTATAAATTCAACTTTATGGGGGAAAATTAATGGTATGATAATTGTGATATTATGGAAGGGATGAAGACCAAATGTTTTGAATCCTGTTTTATTAAGGCGTTTGCTACCTTTTGGGAGGCGGGGGTGGCGGCGCCTTTATCTATATTGTTCCGTTAAGTTAAAAATTCATATTTCATCAGGCAGAAAAGCTCTCTGGATGATGAATATCGAATATCGAACAAGGAATGCAGAATAATGGGAAATTCGATATTCGATGTTCCTTGTTCATTACACCTTTCTATTTTCAGGGTCAGTCAACTCACCGGCGGGGTCTTGTTCCTCTTCTGCCTGTTGGTATTGAATGAGTTCGGTGGCGTTCCGCTTGTCTCGATTTTGGAATTGCAGCCAGACGGTTTCAGAAGTGAAGCGCATATTCCAGAAGAGGCGGCGGCGTTTTCTGAAAGCCCAAATCAAGACTATAAAGGGTAATGCAAGAATAATCCCGATGATTATCCATTCGGAAGTCGTCATATTAAATTCCATTCTGAAATGGTTTGTCGGCTTGAGTGAAATCCGGTAGAAGGTGTCGTTTTTCATTCAAATCCTGAGTAAAAATAGTCCCAAAGCCGAGGTCTTTGGCCATTTTCAAAGCCTCGGCATACTCCGCCTGGGTAATGCAGCGGTTCAATTCAGGGAATTCATTCGCACGGTGAACCGGTTGATATTGGCTCATTAGACTGATGGGGATTTCAGGCGAAAGTTCCAGCGCGATAAAGCATAGTGTTTCCCATAATCCGGCGATATTTTCGGGCAGAACGAGGAGCCTGATTATGATGCCGGTTTTTCGGTTATCGTCGAGGCAAAATGGACCAACTTGACGAAGCATTTCCTCAACAGCCATTCGTGAAATTTCCACATAATCATCAGCATCCGAATATCTCAACGCATTTTCATCATCAGAATACCGCATATCTGCGAGATATATATCCACCACACCATCAAGCAAGCGCAGTGTATCCAATCTGTCGTAGCTATTGGTGTTGTATATTAAAGGCAGCTGAAAGCCCTTTTTCATCGCAATCGACAGCGATTTCATCAGCCCTGGAGTCGTATGCGAAGGGGTGACCCAGCCAACGCTTTCCAGTCCGTTAGTTTGAAATTCCAGCATTTTGCCAGCCAGCCAATCGAAAGATACAATTTCACCTATGTTCTCTTGCGAAGCCTGGTAGTTTTGGCAGTAGACGCAGGACAGATTACAGCCAGTTAAGAAGATATTGCCGACCCCTTTATTCCCAACTAAAGGGGGCTCTTCTCCGAAATGAGGGACTGCGGCGGCGATTTTCAACTCTGCAGTCTGCCCGCAGTCGCCGGTTTCACCGGAAATCCGGTCAACACCGCATTTGCGGGGGCATATTTCGCAGGCGCGATAGATTTCCCATGCGGTATTGGCGCGGCTATTCAATTCGTCATTATCAAGCATTAAGTCGAAGGCTATGAAAAATAAAAACGCCGCCTATTGTTGAAATGGCACCGTCTTTTATTATCGCATTATTATCAGAAATAATATCTATTTCTTTCTTCTAGACTTTTCTCTTTGCGATAAAGCTGAGCCAGCAGCTGATTTTGAATCTTTACCAGTGCGACCGCTACGAAGGACTTTACTAGCCTTGCTTGCTACTCTTGGGCTTGTGACCTTTTTACCCCTTGACATATTATCACCCCCTTCCATTAGTGTTTAAGGTTATTTCATATCATTTACAATTTAATATTCATTAAAAAATGCAGTTAAGAAACCAACCATAGAGAATAAGTGCAAGCAATGGCCAGGCGAGGAAAACAAAGAAGCTGATTGTAGCAATCAATATAAGAAAGTTACGAAACTTCACAACTTCTATATATTTTGAAACAAACTCGTCGATATTATCGACGAGTTCATTCGGTTCAAGTTTTTTATCTGGCAATTGAGTGCGAATAGAAAATACTGTAACAAGAAACCCAAAAATTGCAGTAATAACAAAGTATATCCACCCGTTATTAACACTCGGTTGATTGCTAAAATGCTTTGCTATTATCACACAGAAAGCGGGCCATGCACACAGCAGATATATACCAACCATATTCGATAAAAGATACCAGAGCGGAGCCCATTTCTTCTTACCAATAACTAAAATGGGGAGCGATATTACAAGATGCAGCAACCAAAACACTGCAATAAAGATAACACCAGCAACCAAAAGATAAAAAAGAAATTTTAAAATAATTGCATCACCTTAAAATTATTTATGAGCGTTTTAACCGCAAACCTACATTAAAGTTGTATTAGATTGAATTTGCATCAACCGATAGCCTATTTATCATCGACCACTTCATAATCGGCGTCCACCGCGCCATCCTCTTTTTTACCTTTTTGTTCCTGTGCCTTGGCTTCATCTTCAAACCCCTGTTGAGCGCCGCCTGCACCTGCTCCTGCGCCGGCACCGGCCGATTGAGCTTGGGCGTACATTTTGGAAGAGGCTTCACCCCAGATGCGGGTCAGGGCTTCGGAGGCGGAGCGGATTTCATTCAGGTCGCTTCCATCTTTCACCTGCTTCAGGCGGGCGGTGGCGGCTTCCAGTTGAGCTTTAGTATCGGCGTCAAGCTTATCGGCGAATTCGCTGATTTGTTTTTCGGACTGGTATACCTGAGAGTCGGCTTGGTTTCTGAGTTCTATCTCTTCGCGGCGCTGTTTATCCTGGGTTTCATATTTCTTGGCGTCCTTTCTCATCTTATCGACTTCTTCTTTACTTAATCCGGAGGAAGCTTGGATTTTGATCGATTGTTCCTTGCCGGTGGCTTTATCTTTGGCGCTGACGGAAAGGATGCCGTTAGCATCGATATCGAAGGCGACTTCGATTTGAGGAATTCCTCGGGGCGCCGGGGGTATGCCGTCAAGCTGGAATCTTCCGATGGTTTTATTGTCAATCGCCATAGAGCGTTCGCCTTGGAGGACATGGATATCGACGGTGGTCTGATGGTTGGCGGCGGTGGAGAAGATTTGAACTTGTTTAGCGGGAATGGTGGTATTCGCTTCGATGAGTTTAGTCATAATCCCGCCCAGCGTTTCGATGCCCAGCGAAAGGGGGGTAACATCGAGCAGGACCACATCGCGCAATTTTTCATCCCCTGCGAGGACGCCGCCTTGAATAGCGGCTCCGACCGCCACAACTTCATCGGGATTCACGCCTTTATGGGGTTCTCTGCCGAAAAGCTGTTTGACAGTTTCCTGCACCTTAGGGATGCGGGTTGAACCGCCCACCAAGACCACTTCATCGATATTATCGGGGGATATTTTGGCGTCTTTTATAGCCTGCCTGCAAGGCCCAACAACCCTTTGAATAAGATCGTCGATAAGCTGTTCAAACTTGGCTCTGGTGATGCTAATATCGAGGTGTTTAGGACCTTCGGCGGTGGCGGTTATGAAGGGGAGGTTGATCTGGGTCTGGGTTGAACTGGACAGTTCGACTTTGGCTTTTTCGCAGGCTTCTTTCAGCCGCTGGAGCGCCATGGGGTCTTTGCGGATGTCGATGCCTTCCTTTTTGCGGAATTCATCAGCGACATATTCGATTAATCGCTGGTCGAAGTCGTCTCCGCCGAGGTGGGTGTCGCCGTTGGTCGATTTGACTTCGAATACACCCTCTCCGATTTCCAAAATGGAAATGTCGAAGGTCCCTCCGCCGAGGTCGAAGACAGCGATTTTTTCATCTTTTTTGCGGTCGAGCCCGTAAGCCAATGAAGCGGCGGTGGGTTCGTTGATGATTCGTTCGACTTTCAAACCGGCGATTTCACCGGCGTCTTTAGTCGCTTGGCGCTGGCGGTCGTTGAAGTATGCGGGGACGGTGATGACCGCGCTGTCGACCTTTTCACCCAGGTAGTCTTCCGCCGCCTGCCTCATTTTTTGCAGTATCATAGCGGACACTTCCGGTGGGGAGTATTCCTTATTTTCGATATTCACACGGGCGACATTATTCTTCCCCCGCACGACTTCAAAGGGGACTTCGGTGATTTCCTGGGGGACTTCTTCATAGTTGCGTCCCATAAAGCGTTTGATGGAATAGATGGTATTGCTGGGATTGGTGACGGCTTGCCTTTTAGCGGGGGCGCCGACCAGCCGTTCGCCGGTTTTACTGAAGGCTACGACAGAAGGGGTGGTGCGGGCGCCTTCGGCGTTTTGAATGACAACCGGTTCACCGCCTTCGACGACGGCGACGCAGGAATTGGTAGTTCCGAGGTCGATTCCTATGATTTTGGACATATTTTTATGCTCCTTTTGGGTTAGATTCATTTACCCTGAAAATAGCTGTCAGCTGTCGGCTGTCGGCAGTCAGCTGTCAGCAAAAAGATAAAATATTAAGAATCACTTATGACCAAAGACTATTTTCATTCTAAGTAGTGCGCCGCAGCCG
>JABMRZ010000137.1 GCA_013202315.1 Candidatus Tariuqbacter arcticus
GAATCTCCTGTTTATTATACACTTAACAAGTATAGAGACCCTTTACTGCGTTCAGGGTGACACCTTTTCGTGATTTTTGCAAGAGCTTCCAATTTTTAATTTTTAACCTTTAACTTCCAGCTTGTCTGGATTAGGCGTTTTGACTGTTAAAATTTCCCTGTCAAAGTTATATAGAAGAAATAACTTGGGTCGCCGTTCGGTTTATAATCGTCTGTGGCGAAGAAGGCGCATACCGCTGTGTCAAGCCCCAAGCCCTCGGCTAAACTTGTCTTTAGACGAAGGTCGAATTCCTGCCCCATTTGTGTATAGTTACCGCCGTCAGCGTTTACCATATCTTCCATCGTACTGAAGTTATGGATATCGAGCCGCAGTCTGGCATCTTTACCAGGAGATATGCCGATACGGAATATGGCATCGATAAGCCCTTCGGTTACATCTTTGTAGTAATCCATATATCCCTTGAAGGTGTGCCGCGACATGAAGGGGGTGTAGAATGTATGATCCTCTCCCGCTGCGGCATCTTTGGCGTCGGTTCCGGATGCGATGTCCACTCCAAAACCAATTGTCGGCTTCAACTTGGCTTTGAAGGAATAGTTAATATCCGCCGCCGCTATCCAACTGCTGAGGTCCTTATCGTTTCTCGTCCCAAACTGATAGGCTAAATCAAGATCAAACTCAACCGCGCACATTTTGCACTTGGCGTAAACCGCCGGCGTAATGATTAAACTGGGATTTTCCACATACTTTCTAGCGTCCCAATCGACCACCAATAACGGCTGGATTTCCCCATTCATAAGCTTGCCGTCCAAGCCGAACAAATTCCGGTCGTGTAAATCGAATGAATCGCCGGTATATGGGAGCTGAGCGGTGAAACCGCGTTCTACAATCTTCGCATAAAAGAAATTACACTGAATTTCCTGACCCTTGTATAATAGACGGAAACCGTCAAAGGTGCGGGGTCCGAAGTTGTTCCAAGCGCCATTACCGTGTATCCGTCTGCGGCCGCAAAGGAATTCATACCTGCCCAATTGTAAATCCACCGGAAGACCGATGAAGTTCCTCACTAAAATATACCCCTCCAAAAGATCTATGACACTAGTCGATTTCATATTCGAACCGGTCGTGCCCAAGTAGCGGGATTCCTTGAACTTAATCCGAATCATAACCTGATCCGAAGCCTGAGCCTTGAAGCCCAACTGTGTGCGCAAGCAGGAATATTCGAGCAGTCCGGTGTCGTTATTGAAATCTCTGCCGTCAACCTCAATTCGATATCGCATATTGCCGTCGATGCTCAGCTTTTCAGTAATGGGAATGTCGGCTAACGCCATATCGATAAAATGTGAAATGATGAAAACCATACTGAAATTGATGGTGAGCGTTTTACGAATTTAGAGTCTCCTCGCTGATTAATTTAATTTGTTTAATATGAGGAACTGGTATGCGCTTCTTGACTTCTTAATAAGCAAAAGGTGGAAAAAGTAATCTTTGCTCCCTCGCGGATGGTTATACCACAGGTATATATTCAGTGCGGGGTCAAAGCGAAATCGCAGTATTCGTCAGGAGGCAGAATTATTGTTCGATAATCTGATTCAAGATAGCCATTTGCGACCGCGGTGATGCTATATTTCCCTCCAGTGAAATTCGCGCCAAAGTAATATCCCAGCGAATCAGCCGCTATAACCCCCGAAGTGTCAACCGAGATGAAGTGAATTTCCGCATCGGGAATAGGCTGATTAGTCTCAGCATCAATGATATATCCCGAAAGCGAGGGATAGTCAAGCGCTTTATCCACCCTTAAAATGCCATATCCCCAATCGTTGTCGGGGTAGGAGGCGCGGTCGGCGGTGTTCTCAGCCGCTTCCATTATCTTATATGATGGCCAATCGGGATGAGCCTGAATCAATAAAGCCAGCGCCCCCGCCGCCAACGGGCAGGAAAAGGAAGTCCCGTTAGCGAGGGAAAATTCATCGTAAGTATAAGGCCGTGCAACGGTTACATGCCTCGCCATCGCCAGGACATTGGGCTTAATCCGACCATCGGCGGTGGGACCTCGCGAGGAAAACCTCACCAGGGTCGAAGTGGAATCGACACCCCCCACCGATATAGACCCTTCAGCGTCCGCCGGTGCGCCCATAGTCATCGGGCGCGGTCCCGCATTTCCCATCGAAGTTACGAATACAACCCCCATTTCGAACGCCCGCTGAACGGCGCGCGATGCGTAAGGAATTATACCGTCATAATCGGCGGCAACATACCAATCCGAATAAGACAGCGAAGTGCTGATGACATCGGTTCCGTTCCATTCAGCCCATTCAATCGCCGCCACCATATTGTCCTCTTCGGCGGGAGTTTCATCGCGGATATCCTCGGTCTTCGCCAGCATGAAACTGGCGTAAGGTGCGGCGCCGATCAGATTGCCGGGGTCGAAGGAAGCGATGTTGGACATTACCGCTGTCCCATGCCGGGGCTGAGCCCTAATATCCTGTTCAGGATCATAGCCGGTGAACGGGTCGTTGTTGATGAAATCCCATTCAGCGAGCACATCCGAATGCGTCAATGAACGATGGTCGACCATAAATCCGCCGTCCATTATGGTGATTATCACCCCTTCCCCGTATAACCCGCGCCGGTGAGCTTCGATGACCCCGATTTGATCGAGCTGGTCGTAGGAATTGCCATAGAACGCCCCTTCATGCCCCAGGTGAGCGTAATTTTCGTTATAACCATCGACCCCTTTCCAACTCACAGCTTCTTCCCATCGAAATCGCTCGCATGATTCCCCCTTAGCCACCGGACGAATCTCAGCCACAAAAGGCAGATTCGCTATATCCGGCAACTTTTCTTTGAAAATGGTAGCTGAAACCGCATTCAGCCAGCGGCTCGATTGATTTATAGCAATAACAAAAGGTTCAAGCTGGGCGAGATAGTCCTGATTGACCGGCAGGTCTTGGATTTCAGGGGCAGCGCCCATTTTGGCTCGACGCGCCAATGTTCGCTGGGATATGTCGAGTTTTCCAACAGCGGCGCTGTATTCTTCCGTAGTAAATATCCCCTTGTCGGTGAACGCCACCCAGATTCTAATGGGATTGCCGGGAACTAAGTTGACCGAGGCAGAAATCACCGGTTCTCTTTTCGGACGAATGAAATCATAACCGTCATCGCAGAAGGCGGACAGCGAAAAATAAAGCAAGCCGAATATTATCAAGATATTAGTTTTGTGTCGCAAGCCAGATCCCATTTTCAGTTCGAGAAAATACAACCCTCTCACCATTGGGTCCGAATGAAGGGAGATATCCGTTGTTGGTTATCTGTTCACCGGCGCCGCCGTTCGATGGTATTAAAAGCAATCCACTCCCCGAAAAACCGGATATCGACCTAAATGCGATGGAACCGCCAATAGGCGACCATTTAGGGTCGGTGCCCCCCTGCCAAAGCAATTCATCGGAATAACCGGTTATTTCAATTCTCCTGATATTAAAGTAATACCCCGTTGAACTAACCGATTCATAGATTTCAAATACCAGCGAGTTCCCATCGGGAGACCAATTAAAATTAGCGCCGCCAGTATTCAATTGAGTTATAGTCCCGGAATCGATGTTATAAATGTGAAAGAGATAATTTGCCCCGCTGCCTGTCCGGAAGGCGATATTTTCGCCGTCAGGCGCCCAGCGGGGGATTTCGCCATAGGAAGATACTAATGCGGGTGAGCCGCCGGATACTGAAATCATATATACACCCGTGCCGGAACCATCCTGATATACTATTTCACTCCCGTCAGGCGACCAGGAAGGATTTCGCCCGTTTTCGATTAAGAGGGTGATATTTCCATCCAGATTTATTATCCACAGTTTACGAAGAGTGCCGCCGGGTTCGCTGAAGGCGATTTCATCGTTGCCGGGCGACCAGGCGTAATCGTAGTTGAACGCCCCTTCGTAGAGGATTTCCGAGCCTGACCCGAAAGTGTAAATCCAGATGCCCTCGCTTTCGCCGTCATCCCCTCCGAATACCACCATCGAGCCGTCGGGTGAGAACTTAGGTGAATTGCCGAATGTAGTCAGGCGGTCGATACTCCAATCTTCCTTCTCACCTTCATCCCCGCAGCCAAATATTAATAACGCAAAGGTGCAGATTAACACCAATGTATAAAAGCCGCACCTGTTATCGTTCAAGAAGCGTGCCATTAGAATTTATACCTCACTGTATATTCTAAGATTACGGTTGAATTTTTCTTCAAAGTAAGATTAAACTCGGCTCGGCGGGAATCGATTTTCTCAAATTCCACCACCTGACCATCGAAAGTTGCATTATCAATATTCCAGACGCCGTACATCCTTTCCCTGACGATTATATCGGCGTCCCGGTCGGAACCGTTCATCAATTTGACCCGGATGACATCTTCGGTCTGATTACGGTCGATGCGAAGGTGGGAAACGCGCCGGCGGTCGCCTTGAAGATTGAACGCCTGCCCCACCTTGATCTCGACTTCTCCCCCGGGCGGTGTGTCGTAAAGGCGGTCTTCGCCCATAAAGCGGGATTGTCCCTTGTTATCCAATGTATAGACGCTGATTTTACCGGCAGGGAGGGGCGTTTCCGGCGCGGTGAAGGCTATCACTGTTTCCAGATTCCTCAGTCCGAAGCCGCTCTTCATTATATACCGTTCCTCAGCGGGATAACTCTCAGCTTCCAACAGAGGAATCCGCTTCTTCCCCACCGGCGGGATATCCACCTTCATAGTAACGGGATAGATGTAATAGGCGAACAGCGGGTCGCCGTCGGTTTTGACGGATTCAGCGGACAGCATATCGGCGCTGCGGGGGAGTTTTTCCCTGTCGCCAGCCATATGCGGGTCGCCGGCGATGAGCGACAGTTCCGCCCCGTCGAAGCCGACTTCCAAATCGTTATCGATGACAAAATCGCCCGATAATTCAGCTTTACCTCCGCCGTAAAAGATATTGTAATACGCTGTCCAGCTAATCCCGGCAGTGAGGTAGTCCAGTTCAAAATCTGCCTCCCGCGCCCTGCCCTTGTTCCAAATATGGAATTTCATCGTAGGCTGAGATACCAGCCCTTCCGGCAGTTCGGCGAAGTGCGACTCATCGGCATCGGAACGGTCGACCAGCCGGATTTTACCTGCTTCGGTTTGGAGGTAGAAATATTTGCTGTCGAAGTTGAGCAGTCTGCCCCAAACCGAGCTGTCATCGACCGTGAGTTTTATCATTTTGCCGATTTCCCGGCTCCATAGGGCGTCCAATTCGATGGGTTCATCGAAGAAGTCGCTTCCCAGGATGCTGATTTTCTTACCCCCTTTCAGCGGTTTCAGGAAGACGGTTTCCGGGATGATTTGAGGTGATACATCATCGAATATTATCCAGCTTTCCCCTTTTTCCAGGGTGAACTGCCTGACCAGGGCGATTTGCGCCACCCCTCGATTATAGACGGTCAGGCGAATTGAATCATCCTTGGCGAATAAGGGAGAAAGGAAGATTAGGATGGAGATGATGATTAGGGATTTTTTCATGGGGAAATTGCCTAACAGTTATTTAAATTTTTTAAGAAATACGGATAAATCGAGTAATTTTATTAACCTGTCATCCAAGCCGCAAACATCCACGACAGCATGTTTATGTACATGCACAACATTGTCAATACAGCTATCATCTAAAATTTTGCTAAGACGGGCAGGATCATACTCATTAGTAATCAAATAATAGTCCAATTTAAGGCGACTCCTTAGTGCTTCAGCTTTATAAACAGTGCATTCAGATGTAATATCTCCCAGCCTATCATGTCTTACACTCCATTTACATGAGACAATAGCTCTCGGTATTCCATCAAAATGAGCTAAAATATCAATTCTTGGGTCCTTTGACCTTCCAGGGATTCTAATGTCAGGGAAAATTGAATTTGCATGACATTCTATTTGAAAGTCGAATTCATCTGCCGAAAATTTCCTTAGACAATGCGAAACTAAAGCGACAAGGCCTATTCCCAGTGGATTGTTCTTCTGCCTTCCCTTCCAATTAGGGTGGTTGAATAGTCGTCCGACTTTATTTGGTAAATCATCAATTGAAACATTTAACTCTTTCGCAAGGTATTCTGCAACCATCCTTGCTCTATGTACCCAAATCTTGGATTTCTGACTATACTTCATATCCAAGCTTACAGCAGGTCTTAATTTGTCTGAATCAATAATATGAAGTAAAGGCGGTACTCCTTCTGATAAGGATTCTTCAAACCAAATCAAAGTCTGGTAAAAACCCAACCATGCTGATCCCTCAGTTAAACCATTTGGGTAAATTGAAGAGTCAAATAAATCAATAGCAACTTCACTAGCTTTTTGTTTAGGCATTCATTGTTCCTTATTCTTTTATGAGACCTATGATATATTCTTCATGAATTCTATTAGTGATACCCTTATCATTTGATTTTCTTAAATACGCTGGCAGCATTCTCTTGTCTCTGTCGAGATTTCTAATGCCAACCTTGACGATTTTAAATCCAATGTCTTTTGCAATCGAACATATTCCATCATGGGTTTTAACATCCATTCCAGCCATTTTTGAGTTGCCGACAACTATTACAGAACATGCTCCAGTCTTTAGAACTCTATACATTTCTCCGACAACTAATTTCATGTCAGCAAAGTATTTTCCCAGTATTTTGCCTTTTATTCTATTAATATTAATTAATTTGTCAATCAATTCCACAACGGATGGAGGCAATCCATCATTCTTAAAATCTGAAGCTCTTTCCGCACCAATATACTTGCTTCTAAGTTCTCTCAATTCGCTTAGTGCCTTACCAAACCAAATTAGTGAAAATTTGTGAGCACGCATGTAATCAATTGCATTAGAATAAGGAGGAGATGTCACAATTAGGTCAACAGTATTAGGACTAATTGGAATACATCGGGCATCACCCCTCATTAAAAACGAAGTACCTCCATTTGGAAAAAACATATTTTTGTTGCATATGAATTTTTGGGCCTTATTTATGAATGTATCTACTGAATTAACTGGTTTCTTAAATTTATCTTTATGTGGACGGGTATGAGCTAAATCACGGGCAAGTGAAACTCCGCCAGATTTAGTAATTATTATCGAAGAAAAAAGTAGCTTGAAAAAATTCTTAGTTGTTTCATCAGTTAAGTTTTCAACCACTAAAACAAGCGTCATTAATTCTTCCTGTGTTTTTGGTAGAAACCAGTAGTCTATAAAGTCTCTAGTTTCACTATCAAACCTTTTATTTAATTCGTTCCTAACAGTATTTGTACCTAAATAAAGATATTTCAGAGAATTAGTGATTTCATTTAAAGCAATAGAAATATCTTCAGGATTTATCGGAGTAACTTTTACTTTGCTTAAATGTACAGCCAAAGGATCAAGGTCTATTCCTATTCCCTGCCTATTAAGTAAACACGATTCCACTACTGTAGTTCCTGAACCAACCATCGGGTCTAATACTATGTCACCTTCCTGAGTTAAGTTCTCAATAAACATTCGAGGCAATTGAGGTGGAAACTTTGCCGCAAAAGCGTGCAATCCATGTGAAGAATAAACGCTATTTATACCCTTGAAATCTAGATTTTCTGATAATAATTCTCTGAACTTGTTTTCTTTAGTATTTATACTAATCACAATTTTTGCCTTTTTATTATTTGTTTAACATATATGATAATTTGTTCAAGAAGAACTAAACCACTCAAATCAAAAATATTGACTTACATATTAAACATGACCAACAGAACTGTGATTATAAGATAAGAGTATTTCACAATTAACTCGAAAATTTTGCTGGCTTTACTTTGAAATATATTTTCGCGCAGATAGCTTAATCCTGACGGCATATCGTTCAGAAATATTCACTAAATATCATCCAAGTTGTCAGGAAAAACTTCATCCGGTTCATTCAATCGCTCTCGTATGATTTCAGCGCAATCGAAATCCTCCAAAATTCCCATGATTTCCTTGAAGGTTCTATAATCAATTAAAACCGATTTCGGTTTACCATCTTCACCGATTAAATACTGCGGATGAAGATCGATGTCTAATTGTCTTGTCATAACTCTCCTCTTTATAAATAACACCGGTCGATATATTTTTCTCACGGCAATCCTGCAGGCAATTCATAATTCATAATTCCTTCACCCTCCAAGCCCCATTATCCCCGCAATCAGCGTCACTAAAATCAATATCCCGGAAATGGTTATTATTACCACAGCAGCAACAGGTCTAATGCTGAATTTGGGACAGCCGGATTGGATTTCGGCGATGAATTCCTTCGCACCCCAAAAATAAGCCACGAAAATGGTCATCAAGAATCCCCCCAACGGCAGCATATACTTGAAAGACATATAATCCATAAAATCGAAAAAGGTCATCCCGAAAAAAAACTTCATATCCGCCAAGGGACCGTGCGACAGCGCCGATGGGACTCCCATGGCGAAAATTATCCCTCCGAAAACCAATGTCGCTTTCCGGCGGCTCCAACCCTTCTCATCCACAAAATAAGCTATGACTACTTCCAACAGAGAGATGCCCGATGTCAATGCCGCTATCAACAACAGGAAAAAGAACATTATTCCGAATATGTAGCCGCCGGGAATTTTGGGGAATACCGTGGGAAGCACATGGAATATCAGCGCAGAACCTTGGTCGGGCGCCAATCCGTGAGCGAATACCGCGGTGAATATTGCTACTCCCGCCATTAAAGCGATGCCCGTATCAAGAATGACTATTGTAACTGCTGACGATATGATGTTGTCCCTGCGGGATAAATAGCTCCCGTAAGTTAGCATCGTTCCCATCCCCAGCGACAGCGTGAAGAAAGCGTGCCCCAATGCCACCAAAACAGTGGTGCCATTCAATTTACTGAAATCGGGCAGGAACAGGAAACTTAACCCCTTTTCCGCGCCGGGCAAAGTCAATCCCCTGATCATTAAGACGATAATAATCGACAACAGAACCGGCATCATTATTTTGGAGAACCTTTCAATGCCCCCCTTCACTCCTTTTATAACTACAAATACGCAAAGCGCCATGAAAGCTAAATGAGTCCCAATTGTGAACAGCGGATTAGCGGCGAAATTGGCGAAGTAGTCCCCTGCTTCGGCAGGCTTAGTAAAATTCTTAAACACATCCGCAATCGCCATAAAAACATAGCCCAAGGTCCAGCCGGCGACCACACTGTAATAAGAAAGGATAACGAAGCCCGCCGCCACTCCCAATCCGCCCGCCAAAAACCAGGGCGTGCCCGGAGCTAATTTTTCAAACGCTCCCACCGGATTTCGCTGGGTCTTGCGCCCTATAGCGAATTCGATTATCATCACCGGAAAACCGATGAGCGCTATGCACACGATATAAGCCAGCACGAAAGCTGCGCCTCCATACATCCCGGTGATGAAGGGGAATTTCCAAATGTTGCCCAGACCGATGGCGCTGCCGGTAGCGGCTAAAATGAAACCGATTTTCGTTCCCCACTGCTCCCGTGCTTCCATACAACCTCGAATTTATCTCAAATATTTTGAACTGCTGAACAATATTTGTTGATGAAGTTATTATACTATGGATAGTAATACTTTTAAATTTCACTCTCGCGAAGCGAAGTTCGAGAATCCGCTTAATAACGATTAAATTAATAAGTTGTTACACTTATTATAACGAAATAATTTAAAATAATCAAGGATAATTGCGATATTGAATTCTCATAACTATACTCTAAAAACAAGAAGTGACCGCTTAAACAAATCGATTCAAGCTCGAAATAGCTTTATCCACCAAAAAACGGCGATCGATACGATTGCAATCACCACCCTGATCCGGTAATAATAGAGCAGCCAAAGCGGTTTCTCATTTCCGGGGAAAAGCAGACCCCGTTTAATCACCTGTTCGGATATGGCGATATTAACTAATTCCGATAAAGCGAAGATCAGACATAGCGCTTTCTCAAAAGGAGAACACCATTCTACGAATAGATAAAGAATGAAGATAGTTAAGGCGCTGACAGACTGGGAAATTAGGGAAGTTGTTCTGATGGCAAACTGACCAAAACTTTCATCCGACGAGACTTTCTTGACTACCTCATCGTAATCGGAATTGGGAACGGCGTCGGGGAAACGCCTCCTCCAGGCATTTTTTAACCTAAGCCCATGAAAAATTAACAATAGTCCGAAGAAGTTGTATATGAATAACTGCATATTATAAATAAATACTTCCACATTGATGCTTAATTGCAAATAAATGCATCCGCGCAATATCACAAATAATAAACCATTAAGTCGTTATAAAAAAAGCCCGTATATAAATCGGGCTAAATCCGAATGTCATTTATTTGATTGTGAGGCGGCGACCGGACTCGAACCGGTGAATAAAGGTTTTGCAGACCTCTGCCTTACCACTTGGCTATGCCGCCCTTCTAAATACAGAGTAATATTATAAGATAATATAGAATAAAAGTTAAGTATCTAAATCACTTTGTTTTAGCCGAGTAGAGATGCCTTCTTCTATTATTTAAGAATTTACTATATTACAGTTATAAATAAATGCGATTTTTTAAATGAAGATACCATCTATGCTTAAACCACAGTTAGGACAAGCTTCATTTACTATTTTATTTTCAGTAATGGAAAACCCTATCCTTTTAATAAGTAAATTTCCACATTTGTAGCAATAAGTATTCTCATATTCACTTCCGGAAATATTTCCACCATAAACATATCTTAGACCTGCCTGTTTACCTATATTTATAGCATTCTGAATTCTATTTATATCCGTAGGAGGAATATTTGATTTATATTGAGGATAATATGCACTTATATGCCAGGGTATATCATTACCAGTAGTTACCAAAAATTTTGCTATTTTTTTTAGCTCTTCATTAGAGTCATTAAGACCAGGTACAATAAGTGTTGTTACCTCTACCCATATCCCCATTTCTTTCA
>JABMRZ010000138.1 GCA_013202315.1 Candidatus Tariuqbacter arcticus
GACTCGAACTAGCGACCTCCGGCGTGACAGGCCGGCGTTCTAACCAAACTGAACTACGACCCCGAATAACTTTTAGGAATCATTCTGAAACTAATTCCAAGCATTTCATAAACTATAAATTTAATAAATTATTAATACAAAATCAATGTTTCTTCATATAAATCTGCACCACATTACAATGTAAAGAAATCAATCCCTTTTATTCCCCACACTCACATAATACTTGCTGCCCTTCTTGGTCCCTTCCCGGCGCAATATCCCCGCCTCCACCAATGCGCTCAAACGCTTCCTCGCCGTGGAAGTTGACACATTGAATCGTTCAGCCCAATGACGATTTGCAAAAGGACGCTCAGTATAGTCTCCCAGAAAGCGGATAATCCCCGTTCGTTCCACTGGAGTGAAACAAATTCGTTCTATGAAACTCAAATGCTCTTCTGACAAGAGCAAACCGCCGTCCCCGTCTCCGGGAACAACCTTCAAATTCTCCCCAAAGATAATATCATCACTATTTATTCGCATATCCCGGCAAATCATCGCCGCCCGCCAAACGACAGACTGCAATTCCCGCAGATTTCCCGGCCAATCGTATCCCCCAAGCTTCCGCATCGCTTCATCGGAAATCACCAATATCCCCAATGGTAAATCATCTATCTTCAAAGATTTTAAAAAATGGCGGGCGAATAACGGAATATCATCCTTCCTCTCACTGAGAGAGGGAAGGTGAATATTGATAATCTTCATTCGGTAATACAGGTCGATGCGGAATTCACCCGACCTCACCATCGCCAGCAAATCCCGATTACTGCTGCAAATAATGCGGACATCCGCCTTGATGATATTCGTGCCCCCCACTTTCTGAATTTCACCCGTTTCAATGAAGCGCAGGAGCGAAGTCTGTGCGTTCAGCGTTAATGCATCTACATCGTCCAATAAAACCGTCCCCCCGGAAGCCGCTTCCAAACGCCCTCTCTTTCCCCCGCGAACCGCTCCGGTAAATGCCCCATCCTCATAGCCTAAAAGCTCGCTTGCCACCAACGATTCCGGCAGCGCTCCACAGTTGATGGGGACAAATTCCCTCATCTTCCGGCGGCTGTGATTGTGAATGTACCTCGCCACCCGTTCCTTGCCCGTGCCGGTTTCGCCGGTCAGCATCACCGGAGCATTACACCGCGCTACCTTGCGGGCAAAATTCAAAGTCTCAATCCAAACAGCGTTCCGCCCCACCAATGTCTCCTCTTCCACATCCGCATAAGACTCTAAAAGGCATACTCTTTCAGTATGATAAGCGTCAAGGTCGATAGATAAACGCTGCGCCGCTTCCGGAGGAAGCTTCGCGCTGCGGGCGATTTCTTCCGGATTCGCAGAGCTGACATCTGATACAGCCGCCCCTCCTTTTCCACCCAGCAATCCCTTTACCATCCTGACCAATGATGACGAATCAGTAAATTCCGCACCCGGGGAATAAGTGCAATTGGGCGAAACTTCCCCGGACCAATCGGCGGTGATTCGTTCTATATCCCCCAAAAGTTCGGGATAATGCTGTGAATATAGATTATACAGCAGCACCCTGTCATATCCCCGCCTGAGTTCAGTGAATATATCCATTGCCATAATTGATACCGTCCTTAATAACTACTATTATATTATTAACAGCTATTTGATTAACAATGCTTTTCTCACAACACTATCTTCCCCCTGCGTTAATTTCACGAAATACACCCCTGAAGCGGCGTCATCCGCTTCCCATATCGCTTTATATTCCCCCGGCAGGCGATAGCAATCGATGAGTCTGGCGATTTCCCTGCCGAGTATGTCGTAGACCGTCAATTCCACAAAGCTGGCAGCTGGCAGCTGATAACTGATAGCTGTCGAAGAGTTGAAGGGGTTGGGGTAGGGCGGGGAAAGTGTGAAGGTGATGGGAGATTCTTCTGATTGAAATTCAACTTCAGACCCACATTGAGACCAATCGTAAATTCCAAAACGCAATTTATCCGCAAGATATATATAATTTTCATCTGCTGCAATTCCCACAGCATACACAGTTCCTTCATAGTAGCCCACCATCTCTGAATTTATCGGATCAGATACATCGTATATACTTATACTGGATATAAAAGATCCTATTAGATAATTATCGTATAGATCCATGTCTATACAACCGTTTCCAGTAATAATGCTGATCAACTCAGGATTTGTCGGATCAGTTATGTCATATGCATAAACGCTTGACCTATTCATGTATAGAGTATTTCCACTTGCTATTGCATCTTTGATCTCATAATATCCACCGCTGTATATTACTTCCGGATTTAATACATCGGAAATGTCGACAATATGCAGAGAATCACTGTAGAGATGATCGGAAGTTGTGAAAAGCAATGCGCCGTCAACATATACCGTTTCACAGTTTATTTCAAGTGTGCTTATAAGCTGCAGAGGGGGTCCATTTGAAATATCCCATATTTGCATCTTATCCCAGCAGGCAGTATAAAGGTAATCATCTTGAATATGTAAGTCATTGGGAAAATAATCGTATGGATCATATTCCCATACAATCGTCATCGGCTCCGATGTGTTAATACAAATCAATCCATCATTTTCCGCCGCAATATAAACAAAACTGTCTTGTCCAGCTAAACCTTTTGGCGGCCAATCATCACAAAATTGAACATCTAAAACTTCTACTTCCTCAGGATTTTCAATATCCGATATGTCGAGTTTTCTTAAACCTTCCCTCAGATCTGCAATATATATGTAGTCTCCAATTCTGATTGAATTCCATATATATCCTTTGACACTGAAAATGCTGTAAAATTCAGGATTGGTGGGATTTGAATTGTCATATAATCTTAAATCTGAGGGATAAGGCCAGTTGTATCCGTAAGCGTATATGAAATCATTGTCCACATATCTTGGTGTACAATCATATATGGTTGCGTTGATAATAGCTGAAATCGGGTCATTGATGTCTATGATTCTACTACTCTGGTAATATCCCCAATCTGATAGATAGAGATAATCATTATGAAAGATCATGCTCCCACCTGCTGATAAGATGACAATGTTTACTTGAACCGGACTGACAGGATTGGATATGTCGAAAATCACAAGATTTGAACTCTCTTCGTAATACATTGAACCATCAATTATATATGCATAGTCTTCGTAGACTTCAACTTCTATTGGATCGGTCACTACAACCGAATCCATTACCTGCGGAGATAACGGATTGGCTATATCTATAATATACCAAGCTGCTCCATTCACATAATATGCAATATCGTTCGATATACAGACATGTGAACCTCCATAGCTTTCAATTGCTAAATATGCAGCTTCATAAGGATATTCAGGATCGGTTATATCTATAACATGAAGTCCATCCACAAACCCGCCTGCCGCATATAAATAATCTCCTTCCTTGGCGATATTACACCCACCTATATTGCATGAGCCAATTTCAACGGGCAAGATCGGATTTGAAATGTCGAATATTTTAGTGTACCATTGCCAGGGGCCATAAGCTGTACACCCAGTAGTATATAAATAGTTATCGTCTAAAATCATATCCCCAATGACAATATTATTTAAATGAAGATAGCCGACTTCATATAGACTATCAGGATTTGCTTTATTGATAATTCTTAGCCCGGATTGACCAATCGATGCGATAATATAATCGTCCACAATCACCATTGATTTTATTATATTATCCCAGAATGAATAGGTTTCACTAACCTTGTTGATATTCAGACTATCCTGCCCGCACCCTCCCCCCGCCAGCGCCAGCAACAATCCCACAGTGATAATCAATTGAATCGCTTTCCGCATGATAAAATCCTCCTATTTAAGAAATGAAATTATTTTTCTCCGTGTCTCTGTGGTAAATATTTCTTTGTGAAACTTTGTGTTCTTTGAGCCTTTGTGGTGAGTTTTTATTAGTCTAAAACTTCACCGTCGCCCGCACTTCCGTTTCCAGATTGGAATCACCCTCTTCAGCTTCTAAGTCAAAGGTATATTCATACGAAGAAATCAGCCGGAAGATGAATTTGCCGGACAATTTTATATCGATATTCAAAGCGTTAGCCAGCCCCGCCTGACGAATCTTGTATATCCCGGTAGTTTTCCTGTATGACGGTCTGAAGTCGTTCCTCAACTGAATGGCGCCGTTTCTTAAAAAATTCCCGAAATATCTGTCGAAATAGACTGAAGGCGCGATATATATCTCATCCCCGGACTCTTCATCCTTATATGTCCCCGCCATAGAAAAGCGGGTCAGGAAACCCTTCGACCAGCGGTAGTGCCACTCTATATTCGGGTTGTAGGTCACGGTTTGAGCGAGCGCCCGGTCGAGCGTGTAATAGAACCGCGCCGCGACCTGCGAATTATCCCCCTTCCACCAGACAGTGGACTGCGATTGGAAGCGGCGGGAAGTTATTCCCCACGATTCCCCTTCCGAAGATGTCATAACTTCGGTGAATTCCCAATCCGCCGCAGGGAAAACGGTAACGCGCAGTATGTCGGAACCGGTGAAAAATGAGTACTCCCCCTCTTCACCCCATAATTCGGTGAAATCGTCATTAACACCCTTTAGGGAATCACGCTCGGAGCGGTAAAATGTCAGCCCGAAGTTGAAACTGGAGAATTCTTCCCGCCACCTGCCGGGCAGGAATTCGGTGGAGAAATACCCTTCTTTATAAAGATAAACATCTCTTTTTCCGAAAGCAAATTTGTCACGGTTATATTCCCCGTTCCAGCGGAAATAGTGTCTGACGCCGGGCAGAGCGTCCAGCACATTCCCCGTCCCGCGGAACATTGTTTTTCCGATAAAAGGATCTGAATCGGCGCCGTCGACCGCCCGGATTTTATCTATCAGCCGCAATTCAGGGGTCAGATTCACCTTCCCACTCGGCGAGCACATCATCCGCAGGTATAGGCTGCGGGTGTCAATCTGGGTTTGAGCGCTGTCCTGATTAAGAGGATATTCCCGGTCGGTGGCGGATAATTTCATTTCACTATAAATTTCAAAGCGGCGGAAATTCAATATATTCAGTGCATTGTCATCGAGGATGAAATTGCCGCCGAAATTCATTTCCCTATGACCGCGCTGAAGGGAATCCCCGTCGGCAATTCTAACCGCCGCCTTGGTGAAAAGCGAAAGGTTCGAGGATTGCGAGTAGAACCCCTTGACTTTATAGGTGTTCTCTTCACCGTATTCGCCCGCCTGGAAAGAATAATCGGCGTAAGCGGCGAACCCGCCGGCTTCATATCCCAGCTGCGCTGCGGTTTCCCGCCGGAGACCGCCGAACTCGGTCAGCGCCGGATCGAAAGAATTAAATTCCGCATCGCGGAAAAGATGCCCCCCGGACAGCAGCCAATTTCCCGTCTTACCGTAGAACCGCCCCCGCCCTGATATCCCTTCGCCGGAAGTGTCGGACCGGCTGAAAGCCGCTTCGGGAATGAAGCGGAAATCGCTTCCGCCTGAACCGCACCGGATTTCCCCCGCCAACCTGCCCGCATTCAAAGTATCAGTGGCGTAGTAGGAAAATGATTCATTGAAATTATCACCCTGGGATAAAGTCAAATCGCCCCCGGCGAATTCAATTCCTCCTTCCTCCGGTAAAAGGTATTGATAATCAACCTGAATCTTGTCGTTTTCATCCAGCAATTCCGAACCGGGGAAGGCGAAATTAAGGGTGCCGGTGATATTGGACAGGATATAATCGGTGCGGGGGATTTCTTCGCCGTTGATGAACACTTTCGCGCTGCCGGGTAGCAAATCGCCGTGTGAAAGCGCATACAGAATATCACCCTGACCGAAGAAAATGTCGGAAGCGCTGTAGGCGGCGGTCGTTCCATATGTCCCCTCCAGCTTGAAGGCGCGCCTTCCCCGCAAAGGCGAGCGGGAACCGAATTCGATAACGCTCTGAACCCCTTCGACCGTTGTTTCGCCCAACAGCCGGGAATTATTGAGGGTGTAGTTCACCCGGTTGCCGTATTCAGCCCGGCGCAGATTATCCTCCCGCAGTCCCCGGAACGATGCGCCATATATTATCTTATCCAGGTCAGTATTATCGTAGAAACCACTCGCCTGCCTGCCGGAGAATTTACCGGCGGGGTAAAGCTGGGTTCGATGACGGTCAAGGAAATCCGCTTCTTCCCATTGCCTGATGTATGAATAATTCCCCTTCAATCGCACATCTCCGCCCGCCGCTCCCCCGCCCAAACCGCGCTGATCCCAACTCCAGCGGCGCCCGCTTTTTGATACAGCGCCCATATCTTTAAGGATAAGCGAAGGGAGAAACCGCCTTGCGCTCAGGGAATAAATCTGCACCATTTGATTCGAGCGCAGAAATACAAGCTGGCTGACTACAGCGGCTCGCATCAAATCATTATTTTCCAGTCCGATAGATTGGTCGATAAGCTCCCACTTTTCCTCGTTCTCATAATAAATCAACAATCCGCGGTCGGTGGCGAAATAATAGACGCCGCCGCTGCCGGCGATTTCCCTGATTCGATAGCCGGCGAGCCTGTCTTCACGGGGAAAGGGTTGAAAATCCCGCCCCCGCCAATAACACCATTTGACTTCATCATCGGTCAGAATCCAGAGGCGGTCCCCGTCATTAAAGATTTGCTCGATTTCGCCGGGCGAACAGCCGCCTGCCGACGGTATGGATGTCCAACTGCGCGAGTCGGTCGAATAGATGTCGATGGCCTCTTCGCCGATGAACCATAATTCGCCGGGCAGTTCTTCAATCCAGCGGTACCTGCCGCCGGATATGCCGTCGGTTGAGTCTAAAAAGACGCCGTTCTCGTATTCCCTATCGAAGCGGTAGATTTGACCATCTCCGGCGAAGAAAACATACCGCCCCGCAACCGCCAGGTCATTGAATTGAATATCAGCGCCGCTCAACCGCTCCCACTCTTCTAAAATGGGATCATAGCGGGCGGCGCCGGAATCGGTGGCAATCCAGTAATATTCATCGCCGAATTCCAAAGCGCGATAATGATCGCCGGGGAGACCGGTCGAAGAGGTGAATCTCAGCCAATCGCCCAGTTCAGAGTCGGCGGTCATCACCCCAATTCCTCCCAGCCATAAACTCCCATCCCATAATTTAACTTCCTCCACCGGAATATCCACCGCCTGCGCCCGCGACCAGGTCTCTTCCACCGCGTCGAACTGGAACAATCCCGCTTCAGTTCCACACCAGATATACCCAGCGGCGGAAACCGTCCATTCAGACTTCCGCTCCAGCGCTAAAGCTGGGAGACAATTTATTAAGCATATAGCAAAGAGCGCAGATAGTGATATTATCACCGTCCGGCTGGCATAAGCTCTGATATTCGGGTTTAATAAACGCAACTGTTATCTCTGTTACCCTTTTCCGTGAATATGATTTGCATAAATTATGAAATATGAAGGACAATATCAATTAGGCGCTCATTGAGCCAACACAATAAGCGCTAGTGTCTTGTCAATATAATAAATTAGGGTTAAACAATCGGTTAATTTTTATTATTCATTTTTTTCAACCTAACCCGGACGAGCCGGAACAAATTCGAAATTCGAAATACGAAATCCGAAACAAATTCAAAATTCAAAA
>JABMRZ010000139.1 GCA_013202315.1 Candidatus Tariuqbacter arcticus
AATCGGTTTTTTGAACATCGGGTTTAGGGGTTTAGGGGTTTAGGATTTAGGATTTAGGATTTAGGGGTTAGGGGGCTGTCATTCCCGTCCCGAACGGTCGGGAGGAATTCATATCCTGTTTTCATTCTAAGTTGTGCCGGGAGCCGGTATGAGGGTTTATCTTGAAAATAGGGTTTGGTGTAGTCCGGATGTTCGCATCCGGCGATTTTATTCGCATATTCAACAAATACCGGCGGATATAAATATCCGCACTACTGGAAAGAATTGATAACCGATAAAATAATTATAATTTATCCTGACATTTCGCGGTCATAATGGAATATTAAGTAGTGTCTCCTTATAATTGTGACAATCTCAACACTCGTCATTTCCGCAATCCCGAATAATTCGGGAGCGCCGGTCCTGAAAGGTCTGGACGGACAAATACACATACATATTCATCAACTGACTCAATTGGGAACTATAATAGACCGCTTGCTTCATACTTCCAAAATTTCATTCGACCAACTTCATATAATGTTCATACCGCTCCAATATCTCATCCACATAATTGAACGGCTCTTCGCCCCGGCAGTAGCCGTATTTCACCACTTCATCGTTGAAATATTCCCTATTCGCTTTCTTCAGGATATAATAGGCGACATTATCTTCCCAGACATTGGGGTATCGCCCGAATTTTTCAGTCAGTCTTCTGGCGTCGGCGATATGTCCCTGTCCCGCATTGTAAGAGGCTAATATGAATTTCAATTGTTCGGTCGAATCGGGAATATCTTTCCAATAATCGTCGAGCCATTTAAGAAAGGCGGTTCCCGCTTTGATATTTTCAGCGGGGTCTGACAAATTTTTTCCGCCGAATTGCGCTCCCGTCTTCGGCATCAACTGCATCAGCCCAACCGCCCCCGCCCACGATTTAGTCAGCGGGTCGAATTGGGATTCCTGGTATATCAACGAAGCGAGTAATCTCCAATCCCATTTCAAAACTCCGGCATTCTCCCTTATCAATTCATCATATTTTGATATCCCGCCTCCCGTGAGCGAATAATAATCGCTTCTAATCCTTTCCCTGAACGCCCGGCGGTTCTTGAAATATTTATTGTAAATCACATAGTAATCGGTGCAATCCTTCATCACCGTTATCCAATCGTCGACAGCCGCCAGCAATTCCGGTGATGTCTTCCGCACCGCCCAGGCTATCCGTTGAGGAAAACTGACCGCAGTCCCTACATCCAAATCGGAGTGATACGCCTGGTTGATCAAAGCGATATTTTCATCGGCAATGGTAAATTCAATTTCGCCAAGCGCCACTTGGCTGATCAACTCTTCAGTTGAGACATTCCCCGGCACTTCGATTATTTCAATGTCCCCTCCAATTTCCTCGGATAGATTCACCAGCCTGGAATAATAAGAAGACCCGCGCCTGACATAGACCTTTTTCCCGATTAAGTCGATGGGATTCCTGATCAAACGCTTATCGATTTCATGAAGCTTCAACTGCCGCCAATTCTCAGGCTTGCGCTGGACAAGAACCTGCCGGGAAAGATTATGATACTTAGTGAAGGTTACCCTTTTAGTTCTTTCTTTGGTGATAGTGAGTCCGTGAGCGATGAGGTCGCCTTCGCCGCTGTTCAATGTTTTGAAAATATCGTTCATATTGCGGGCTATGCGGATTTCAATTTCCAGACCCAGATGTTTCGCCAGCGATTCCAGCAATTCATATTCATATCCCATCGGCTGGCCTTTATAGATGAAATAGCCGGTGGCGTTGTATCCGGTGATGGCGATCAACTTGCCGCGTTCCTTTATCTCACCCAAATCGATTCCGGCGACCGGTTCAATGACTGTGGGTTCGGCTTCGCTCTGAGGCGCATTTTTTTGGCAGCCCCACAGTAATAAAAAGGTTGATATTACTAATAAAGTTTTTTTCATTTCTTTCAGGCAATATATATTAATAGGAGTAATTCGTAGGATTAGTGGTGAGTTGAGAACCCACCCTACATCTCAAAATACGAAATTCGAATTACGAAATCCGAAACAAATTCGAAACATCAGATTGATGGCGGGTTGATAACACACCCTACATCTTAA
>JABMRZ010000140.1 GCA_013202315.1 Candidatus Tariuqbacter arcticus
GTCCTCACCAGACAGAAACTTGATTTTCATGCTAAGTTGTGCCGGGAACCGGCATGAGGGTTTACCTTAATACTAATTACCTCAGCCCATAGCCTATAGCCCACAGCCCAATGCCTACCTTTGGTTAATTGCAAAGTATTTCTCTTTCCCCTGCAATTCCTTACCGGTCAATAAATGTTCAGCGTAATCCATCGCCATTTTCATTGAATGGTCCATATTGTTATACCAAAAGGTTCCGCACCTACCCAACAGCATCAGGTTTTCAAGTTTGGACAGTTCACTCATAGCTTTGGATAAGTTTTGACGGTAGGGCAGGTCATATATGGGATAGGTGTTGCGGATTCGTTCTATCCATATTTCTTCTATGTCGTCTTCGCTTCGTACCAGCTTGCTGGCGTTTAAATCCTTCCGCACCACCGGTATCATATTTTCCGGGCGCTCCCAAATTTCATCTCCCTCGAAGCAGGTGATTTCAACATTGACGCCAGAATATCCTTCCGGCGCGTTGGCGGGGTTGAAAAGGCAGGGAACGGAGATACGGTTGATAGTAATGCTCCTGTCGCCATAATAAATCCACTGATAATCCCTGGTCGGCTCGCCCCTCACCGCCGTATTGTAGCACACCATCGAAAGGTATCTCAAAGGGAACGGCTCCAGCCCCAGCATCCCGGCGAGCGAATGAATCTCCCCGCTCCAAATGAGCTTGTCGACTTCGACTGATTCGCCGTTGGACAATTCAACTTCGTTAATCGCAGTTCCATCCTGAACGACCTTTTTCACCCTGGTGTCCGTATGGACAATACCGCCCTGCTGTCTTATATTATCCGCGAGTATTCGGCAGAAATTGTCCACCCCCGGCTGTCTGGGGTAGATGAAAACGGTGTCCACCCGTTTCGGCAGCAACACTCCCTTGATTAAATCGAACAGGGTATCCGCCTTCACCCGCTTGTCGATGACCGCGCGGTTGATTCCCGCCAGCGCCCAGTCAGTATGCACATCTTCGCAGGGAATGCGGATGAACTTCTCAGTATAGTGCTTGAAAAAGGTCCGGTAGAGCGTGTCCCCGTATTGAGATATGGTATGTTCTGTAAAGCTATCGGGGTTTTTAACCTGACTCTTACGCAGTAAATCAAAAAACGACTTCACCATCACCTTCAACGGCAGTTTGAAAAGGCTGGATGAACCCAACGGCCAATCGAAATACTTCCCGAACATATACACCCCGCTCTTGCGCGGGATTACCAAATGATTATCCTTCAATATCTCTAAGATGAAATTCATCACCTGCTGGTCGTCGGTGTGAAAACGATGAGGTCCTATATCGAAAGTGAATCCGTTATAGCGAAATGAGCGCGCCAGCCCCCCCACTTTCGCCTCTTGCTCCACTATTATCACCGGTTTACCGGTTTTGGAAAGCAGATGTCCTAATGTCAATCCGGCGACTCCAGCGCCTACTATCACAATGGGTGCAGTGGAATTATTCGGCATTAACTAAATCCTGATGATTTCAAAGCGACTTATGATGATTTTTATTGGAATTTAAAATATAACAACATATTTTTACTATATCAAATTCAAAAGCCTAAACAAACCGACTCAGCTTGATACTTGCCACTTGAAAAATATTTTTGAGAATTTTATTGACAATTATATATAAGTTATTTATATTGCATTATAAATCCGAAGTCGATTGGCTTATTTGCATATCGGCTTCATCGGCTATTAAGTCCAAAATAAAAAACTATAGTCTGAATTTAGAGAATTCATGGCTGCAACGATCATACTAATGATCAATTCAAATAAATAGGGGTTGAAACAGCCTTAAAAAGCGTTTTCAACCCAAAAATCTTACTTAAATACGGAGGAGTAAATGCGAAATTTACTTACCGCTTCAATCGTTTTAGCTCTGCTATTCGCTTTCAGCCTGCCCGTCTTTGCTTGTGGGGAAGGCGAAGAATGCGAGGGAGGGATTTGTGTAGAAGATGTAAAATTCAAACTCGCCGGCAACTTCCAAACGCTGTTATTGCTGAAAGCTGAAGATTTGGACAAGGTTAATACCGGTCCAATCGACCAGTTCAAAATGGGACGCGCCCGCCTGTTTCTCAAAGGCACTGTGCTGCCGGAAAAATTCTACTTCGTCACCCAAGTCGAGTTGGGTTACTACAATCAACCATTGCTCGACTTCAAATTCATCTACGCCGGACTGCCGATGAATACTTATTTCACCTTCGGCCGCTTCAAACCCAATTTCACCTATTATATGCCCCGCAGCACCGCCAAGCTCGATTTCGCTAACTACCCGCTGTTAGTTCAACATTTCGGTATGAACTGGCAAATGGGCGCTCAAACTACCACCAACCTCGGTATACTGAAACTCAACCTTGGGGTCTTCAACGGTCAAGATATACCCAACAACTTCACTGATAACAACAAGTACAAGGATTTCCTGGTGCGAACGGATTTTATGTATCCTCTCGGGCCGGGGAAACTCGATTTAGCCGGATACGGATGGTTCGGAACCGGCACTGGCGAAGTTATGGAAGTTAACCCTGATACTACTGAAGTGGAGGAGATACCCTATGTGTCAACCGGTGGAGTTGAACAATTCGCCAACAGCCGCTTCGGCTTTACTGCCGCATATACATTTGGTCCCATGAATGTTAGAGCCGAATATGTTGCCTCTACTGACGAACAATTTAAGAACCCCACAGGAGCTGTTATCGAAGACTTTTCTCGTAGTTCCTATTACTTCCAGGCTGGATACAAGTTTATGCAGGAAAAAATGGAAGCCCTGGTCAGATATGAAATGTACGACCAGGATACCGATGTCGATAAAACCGAAAAAACCTGGCTAACCTTGGGGCTGAACTATTACTTGCATGAATGGAAAACAATGCTTTACCTAAATTATATCATGCGGGATGCCGGAGACGATTATGAACCTGAATTGACCGATTACAAGGCGGGCAAGAATGATATGATTCTTCTCCAAGCTCAAATGGCCTTCTAATCCGCTGACCGTTATTTTATGATGAAGCCGGCTTGATTACAGGCCGGCTTTTTTTAATAGGCTGTAGGCTATGGGCTATGGGTATTAGTCCACTTACTGCCGGTTTCCCCGCTCCCCCCTGTCATTCCCGTCCCGACCGTTCGGGGGAATCCATACCCTATTTTCATTCTAAGTTGTCCCGCCCTTGCGGGATGAGGGTTTACTGAAAAATAATGAAGAAAATCAGCATCCTCACCGGGAGCCTTCACGCAGGCAAAACCTCCTTCGTCAAAAAAACTATACCCTTTCTGACAACTCAGGGACATGTGAATGGGTTCTATACACCTAAGGTCTTTTCCGGCGGGAAATTCATTGGCTATGATCTGGTGAACATCGAGGATGAAATCGCCATTCCTTTTATCCGCCTGAAAAACGAATCCGGTTGGTTCAAATTCGCCCGCTTTTATTTCAATCCCCGGGCTATTGACGCAGGAAACCGGATTATCAGGCTAAGTATGGATGCCGATATTCTAATCATTGATGAAATCGGTCCATTGGAAATTTCCGGCCAAGGTTTTCGCTCCGGATTGGATTACTGCCTGCAGAATTATAAAGGTTCACTATTGTTGGTCTGCCGGGACTTTTTACTTGAAGATGTTCATAAAATCCTCCGCCGATTCGCCGAAATAACCAAAATCTTCCATCCAGACCGATGGAATGAAATTCCCCTTTATATTTGATTAGATAGTGCATAATCCATTATCGGTCAAGCGCTCGGATCAGCTTTTCTCAACAAACCCACAAATGTCGTCATTCCCGCAAGCGAAGCGCGTCGGGAA
>JABMRZ010000141.1 GCA_013202315.1 Candidatus Tariuqbacter arcticus
ACAAATCACTTTGTCTAATTCAGGTTAATAGAGAGACCCTCATGCCGGTTCCCGGCAGAACTTAGTATGTAAATTGGGTATGGTTTCCCGCTAAAAGCATGCGGGAATGACAGGCGGGAGCGAGGAAACCGCCAGTCGGTGGACTAAAGCCCACAGCCTATAGCCTACAGCCTATTTTCAAGAGAAAGGGATTCATATCATCATTAGTGTTCCCCCGTCACAACATTAAATCATTTTCATCGCGAAACAAAATATAAGGGTAAATCATGCTTCAACGGTCTACAATTAATCATTTTCA
Source organism: Candidatus Tariuqbacter arcticus (assembly GCA_013202315.1). Classification (GTDB taxonomy): domain Bacteria; phylum Electryoneota; class Tariuqbacteria; order Tariuqbacterales; family Tariuqbacteraceae; genus Tariuqbacter; species Tariuqbacter arcticus. The sequence goes on from JABMRZ010000141.1 coordinate 299, forward strand.
TTTCCGGAAATTCCCCCTCGCTTTCTTGATATTTTCAGTATGCTTCACATACTTATCATTACCGTCAGCTTCAGCGGAAAGCATCATTTTTGAAGGGAGCTGGAGCGGCGCCGGATTCAACCTGGTTTCTCAAGATGGCGCCGGGGTAGAAGTGGTTTATTCGATTCAGGAAATGGCTATTGAGGATATCATAGTCGAAGGACGGACGATGCATATGGTCTATCTGCCGGGCGTATTTTTGCCCAACGATGCCGGCGCTCCCAACCTTCCCGGTTCGGGGCGGTATATAGCGATTCCCTGCGGGGCGTCGGTTAGAATGGAGCTAATCAATTACCAGACTGAACTGTATCGGGATATCGACATCGCTCCCGCACCTCCGATTCCGTTCGACACCGATAATTCGCCTCCGATTTATAAGAAGGATCCGGCGATATATTCCCGCAATGAATATTACCCGGACAGCCCGGTTAAGGTATCCGAACCCTTCTATATTCGGGGGGTCGATGCGGTGATTTTAGGGGTAACCCCATTCCAGTATAATCCTATAACTAAAGAATTACTGGTCTACCGGGATTTGCGGGTGAGAATCGATTTCATCGGGGGGAATGGTCATTTCGGTGAGGACAGGCTTCGCAGTCTATATTGGGAGCCGATTTTGAAGGGGAATCTGTTGAATTATTCTTCGCTTCCGCCGATTGAATTCAGCCGGATACGCGAAATGGATGAGGACAATTATGAGTATGTGATAATTGTCCCCGATGATCCGGCTTTCATCGCCTGGGCGGATTCCATCAAGGAATGGCGGGTTCAGCAGGGGATAAGCTCGGGCATAGTGACGCTTACCGAAATTGGCGGCAACGATGCGGCGCTCATCGAAAATTTCATCGACAACGCATACTCCACTTGGGAGCCCGCGCCGGCGGCGGTTCTGCTTCTGTCCGACTATCAGGATTCAGGGGATTTGTACGGGATAACTTCGCCGGTATGGGACGATTACTGCGTTTCAGACAATTTATACGCCGATGTGGATGAGGATGATTTGCCGGACATAGCCTTCGCGCGCATCACCGCTCAGAACGAATCGGATTTATCTAATATGATTGGCAAGATGCTCGATTACGAGCGTCAGCCTCCGACCGATCCCGGCTTCTACGATCATCCGCTAATCGCCGGGGGGTGGCAGGACGACAGGTGGTTTATCCTTTGCTGTGAAGTAGTATATGGCTATTTTGCGAATGAACTGGGGAAGACTCCGGTTCGGCAGTATGCCGGCGCCGCCGCTCCGCCCACGGTATGGTCTACAAATGGCAACACTTATATGATTATCGACTATTTTGGGCCGGACGGGTTGGGGTATATTCCCGAATCGCCTTCTTATCTGACGAACTGGGGCGGCAATGCGCGGGGAATAAACGCGGCCATCAACAGCGGGGCTTTCATCACCCTGCACCGCGATCACGGCGATGTCAACGGCTGGAGCAGTCCTTCCTATATAATACCCGACCTCACGAGTTTGAACAACGATATGCCGACCTTCGTGCTCACCATCAATTGCCTGACCGGGATGTATAATAATCCCACGGAATGTTTTACCGAAGCGTTCCATCGAATGCATCAGGGGGCTTTGGGTTTGATCGCCGCTTCTGAGACTTCATATTCGTTCGTGAACGACACTTATGTATGGGGGATGTATGACAGTATGTGGCCCGAATTCGATCCGGGATATGGAATGGATGAAACGGGGCCTAACAACCTTCGCCCCTGTTTCGGCAGTCTGTATGGGAAATACTATCTGGAAGCTTCCAATTGGCCGTATAATACCGGCAATAAGGTGCATACTTACCATCTGTTCCACCATCATGGCGACGCTTTCATCACCCTCTATTCCGAGGTTCCGGAGGAATTGACTGTAGAGCACGATGCGACTTTGCAGGGAGGGCTCGACCAATTCACCGTTTCCGCCGATGAGGGGGCGATAATCGCTTTGACGGTGGGGGGGGAAATCATCGGCGTAGTGGAAGCGACCGGCGCACCGCAGGATATTTCCATTGTGCCGCAAGTTCCGGGAGTGAATATGCTGGTCACGGCAACGCTTTACAATCATTTCAGGTATATGGAAGAAGTTCCGGTGATTGCGCCGGAATGGCCTTATGTGGTCTACAGCGATGTCGAAATCAACGATGCTTCAGCTTGGATGCCTAACGGTCAGTTGGATTTCGGCGAAGATGTCCTGCTTTCCATCACCGTGCACAATATCGGGAATACTATGGCGGGGAATGTGGATGTTACTATTTCCACGGACGATATTTACACTACCATTATCGATGGTTCGGAGAATTACGGGGATATCCCGGTGAATTCGACCGCATTGGTAACGGATGGGTTCGAGATTGAAGCCGGGGAGAATATCCCCGATATGCGCGAAATCCTCTTTGAGATGAGCGCCACCGACGGGGATTCGGTGTGGACATCGAATTTCATCATCACCGCTCATTCGCCGGTGGTGGAATATGCGGGTCTGGTGATAGAAGACCCGGCTGGTAACAATAATAACCTGCTCGACCCGGGTGAAACCGCCGATTTCCATATCACGATGCGGAACAACGGCAGCAGCGATGCGTCTAACATCGATATTGTCATCAGCGCCGATAATCCGGGCATAACCATACCGAACTCACTGGCGATTATCGCCGACTTGGTGGTGGGCGCTGAAGCAATAGTCGTTTACCAGGATATTCAGACGGATTCTTCGATTGCGAACGGCACCGATGTAGTTTTTGAACTGGATATTACCGCTGACGGGGGTTATTCGAACGAGGATGAATTCACGATTATGGTGGGCGACCTCCGTTATTTGCCCAGCGGGCCGGACGGCTATGGTTATATGGCGTATGATAAATATGACGGTGAAGGCGCGCCGGTTTATGAATGGTTCGAGATTACACCTCAGGCGGGGGGTCCGGGCATCGCCTTTTCGATGGGAAATAACACGACCGCTCATATCGATCTGCCCTTTGACTTCCGGTATTACGGTAATGATTATGACGAGGTCAGCATTTGCGCCAACGGCTGGGTGTGTTTGGGGTTCACCTATGCGAATACGGCTTTCAATGTTGGTATTCCCAACTCTTATTTTCCCAATAATTTCATAGGCGCTTTTTGGGACGACCTCGCTCCGGGCACCGGGGGTGAAGTGAGTTACTATTACGATGAATCCAACCATCGCTTCATAGTTGAATGGTATCAGGTGCCTTTATTTGCGGGGGGCGGGGTTGAGACTTTCCAGGTGATACTGTTTGACCCGGCGCATTATCCCACCGGGACGGGCGATGGTGAGATTCAGGTGAATTATCACACGGTGGAAAACCCGGTCAGCGTTACGGCGGGGATTGAGAATTCCGACGGCAGTGTGGGATTGCAGTTCCTCTACGATGAGGTGTATGATGAATATGCAATGCCTTTGGAGGATGGTTTCGCCATCAAATATACTACAGGGGCGGGAGCGATCGACGATTTGGTCATTTCGATTTCCGGCAATAATGTAATTTTAAATTGGGGAGGGATTTCTCAAGCGGATATTTATTACATTTACCGTTCAACCGAACCCTATTTCGACATTGGGGGGATGACGCCCATCGGAGAATCAACTGACCCTGAATATATAGATGAAGATGCGCTGTTGGGCGGGCTTTATTATTATTGCGTGACTTGGGGGGCGGAGGGGAATATGGTCTTGGGTGGGAATTGATTAATATACCTATGCTTATAGTGATTCCTAAAGGGACTGTTGCCGAAATCGGATTTAAGCATGCATCAGGCATTCAAAATTCAATTATGGATTTCGACTGTAGGGGTTTGATTTATCAAACCCATTGACAATCAATTACT
>JABMRZ010000142.1 GCA_013202315.1 Candidatus Tariuqbacter arcticus
CAATTAATGTCGCTTATTATAAAGCCCACAGCCTAAAGCCTATAGCCCATAGCCCATAGCCTAAAGCCTATAGCCCACAGCCTAAAGCCTATAGCCCATAGCCCATAGCCTAAAGCCTATTCTTAAAATAAAGATATGAAAGTCCTATTCATAATAAATCCCTTTTCCGGCATCAAAGATTGGGAAGCTGTAGTCGGCTATATTAAACGATCCTGGGGCGGCAGCGGGCATAAATTTGAAATCGCCGCCACCTGGAAAGTCGGAGAAGGGGAAAGCCTTGCCCGGCGCGCCGTTCAAGATTTGTTCGATATGGTGGTGGCTGTCGGCGGAGACGGCACCATTAATGAAGTCGCCCGGGGTTTATTGTGGACCGAAACTGCTTTGGGAGTGGTGCCCGGCGGCTCCGGAAACGGATTCGCCCGCGTTTTTCATATCCCCCTGGTGCGCAAAATAGCCGTCCGCAAACTGCTGAAACCGCATTTCAAACGGATGGATGTGGGTGAAGTCAACGGTAAAATCTTCCTGGTCACCTGCGGCGCCGGGATGGACGCCCATATATCCAGCATATTCGACAAGGGCCCCCGAAGAGGGCTGTGGTCATATTATCTCGCTTCATTCAAAATCTTCGTCGGTTACAGACCGCCGCATATGAAAATCATCACCGACGATGGTGAAATCGAAGCCGACCCGGTATTGATAACCGCCGCCAACCTTAGACAATATGGCGGCGGGGTTAAAATCGCGCCCGGAGCCGACCCTTTCGACGGCTATCTGGACCTGGCGATTGTCAACTATATGAATCCGTTTCTAAATCTGTATCACTTGCCTAAATTGTTCACCGGGCGGGTGAAAAGGGTTCCATCCACTATTATTCTACGCTTCAAGGAAGCCACCATCATCACCGAAGTTCCCTGTCCGGTTCACATCGACGGCGACCCGATGGAACCTTCCCATACACTGCACATCAAAGTCCTGCCCGCTGCCTTGAAAATCGCCTTAATCGGAGGTAAAACTAAATAGAAATCGGTTCGCCATACTTGGAGTGGCTCAAGCGCCTCGAATTCCCCCGCATCAATTTAGGGATGTCAGGGATGCATTATACCGGAACCCTATCTGATTTGGGACTAAAGCCTGAAGAAATTACCGTTTCCGATAACACTCCTTACGGTCATCCCGGCTTGAAATCGGCACTCAGCCGGCGATACGGAGTTCCCGAAAAGAACATCCTGCTTAATATCGGGGTCACCGGAGTTAATTATCTGCTGTTTGCGGCGATGTTCAACCCCGGCGATGAAGTTTTAGTGGAAACCCCGGTATATGATGTGCTGCCCGGCGCGCTAAGGTCGCAGGGAATTACGGTTGTCGAACTGCCCCGGCGCTGGGAAAATGGATACCAGATTGACGAATACGATGTTAAAAAACTGTTGACGAGTAAAACCGAAGCCGTACTGATTACAAATCTACACAATCCCTCTGGTGTCAGCATTCCCGCTCGAAGCTTGATTTCCCTCGCACGCTTGCTGGAAGAACGCGGCTGCTTCCTGATTGTGGACGAAATTTATCTGGAATTCTATTTCGGTAAAGGGGCGAAAACCGCCTTTCTGCTCGGAGACAACATCATCACCACTTCCGGCTTAACTAAGGCTTTCGGTCTGGGAGGATTAAGAGCGGGGTGGGGCTTCGCCCCGGAAAACATCGTGAAGCAGGGGGAAAAGATGTTCAATGTTATGACCAGTATGACCCCTGACATCACCGAATACATCGCATACCGCGTAGTATCGGACGATGGCTTATTCAACTCTTTCGCAAAAGAGCCGATAGAATTAATGAATGCGAATCTTCCCTTGGTGGATGAATTCATCGGTTCCCACAGCGAATTAAGCTGGGTGAAGCCGGATGGCGGCGTCAACGGTTTCCCCCGCACAGTTTCCGCTGAAAAGACCGAACGGCTTTTCCGAGTGTTGTGGGATGAATACGATACTCTGATTATACCCGGACGATTCTTCGGCGACACCGCCGGATTCAGGCTGGGCTATGGAATCGCAACCGAAACCTTGCGCGAAGGGCTGGAAAATATGGGGAAGGCGCTGGAGAGTCTTTAACCTGAATTATTCAAAAAAAATGTAGGTCGGCTTATTAAAAGCCGACAAATTACTCAAAACACCATCCAAATTTCGGCGGGTTTAGATACAATGGAAACTTATAAAGGGAATGGATTAATTCATTCCCTCTTTTTATATTTAGGATTAAAGTCAATCTCTGTTCCGGCTGCAGTAAAGAGGTTTTTTCATTATGGAAAACACTACCGTGTTTAGCCCCGCTATTTGGAATTGGATAGTCATCCCTTTTCTAATCTTTGTCGCCCGCATATTTGATGTGACTATCGGAACGCTTCGGATTATACTGGTGTCGAAAGGGGTGAAATTATTCGCGCCCATGCTTGGATTCTTTGAAGTTCTAATTTGGCTCCTTGCTATTGGGCAAATTATGCAGAACCTGGATAATCCAATTAACTACTTCGCTTATGCGTTAGGTTTTGCTGCTGGCACCTATGCCGGTATCGTAACCGAAAACAAAATAGCTATGGGGGTAGCGCTTATTCGGGTCATCACGATTAAGGAAGCTTCAAAGCTGGTGGAGCATTTGCGAGAGGAGGGGCGTATGATTACGGTCATCGACGCGGAAGGGAACAGGGGACCGGTGAAAGTATTCTTCACTATCGATAAACGCAAGGAACTGAAAAGTATCGTCAAGACAATCAAACAATTCAACCCCAATGCTTTTTACACCATTGAGGATATAAATTTTGTCAACCAAGTTATGATACCGACCAAGAAACATACGAGGAGGCTTTTGAAACTGCATGGTTTAAAACGCAAATAAAATGGGTAAATATCAACGATCAAGTTGTTAGCGAGAGGTTTATCTGACAACTATTTCCAAAGATATAGCGCTTCAGCTGGGAATCCTATTCCTGGCGGCGGTGATAGTAGGGCGATTATCGAAATTCGTCAAGGTGCCCAAAGTCGCCGGCTATCTCATCGGCGGACTCATCATAGGTCCCCATATTCTGGGCTGGCTGGAAACCGAAGTGATATCCGCCCTGAATCCTCTCACCGAATTCGCCCTCGCTCTGATAATGTTCGACATCGGCACCAATTTCGATTTTAAGCGTCTTCGCCGGCAAGGAAGTTACCTGCGCCCCTTGATAGCCGCCGATATTGGGGTAACTTTCCTGCTGGTATTCGCAGGCGTATGGATTTCAGGCGCCGGCTTGACCTTCGCTATACTGCTCGGTATCTTAGCCGTCGCCACCGCGCCAGCGGCGACCCTTTTAGTGCTGAAAGAATATAACGCCGAAGGCGATGTCACCGACAGCCTAATCACCCTGGTGGGGGTCAACAACACCTTCTGCATCATCGCCTTTGAAATCGCCGTTGCGGTATTACTTGCGGTTCAGGGGACCAGCTCGCTCATTACTGCGCTCACAACAAACTTGCTTTCAATCGGAATCGGTATTGCCCTGGGCTTTGTCGGCGGAGTGGTCATCAGCTACCTCGAACAGAAAGTAACCGGCCCCGAAAGATTCATCCTCTTTCTCGGCATCGTGGTAGTGATTTTCGGGATTTGTCTCCATATCGGCGCTTCATATATGCTGGTGTTTCTGATAATGGGCGCTGCAGTGGTGAATTCCTCCGAATTCACCCAAGAAATCCTCACCGAATTGGATAGGATAGGCTGGCCGCTGTATGTCCTCTTCTTCCTGCTCGCCGGAGCCAAATTACATCTGGAAAACCTGAAGACGCTGGGATTAGTGAGCATTGTCTATCTAATTGCCCGTTCATTAGGGAAAATCGGCGGCGTTAAATTCTTCACCCGCTTCATTCCCACAGCTCCCTACGCTTCCAAAGAAATCGGCTGGGGACTGCTTTCTCAAGCTGGATGCGCCCTCGGATTGGTTATGGTGGCGGTGAATAAAATGCCTGGTATGGGAAGGGAACTGGAAACTATCATAGTCTCGACCGTGGTGATTTTCGAAATTGTCGGTTCCATCCTGGTGCGGACGGTAGTGGTTCGGGCGGGTGAAGTGAAGGTCATCGCTTTAATCGACCGACCCCTCGCCGATCCTTACGCCCTGTCATTGCGAGCCACCGCAAGAAAACTGCTCACTAAAATCGGCTTCGGTCACTGGGAACGCCCCGAACATATAGAAGGACTGCGTGTCCATAATGTGATGCTGAAAAATGTCCGCACCATCCCCGTCAACGCCGCTTTCCCCGATATAATGTCATTTATGTCGCATTCCCGCTTTAACAATATGCCGGTAACCGGGGCTGAAAATCATTATGAAGGAATGATTTCTTACCCCGAACTGCGGGAAGTGATTTACGACCCCAGCCTTTCCAACATTATGATTGCCAAGGATTTCGCTCGGATGAAGGATGTTCAGATTGGACCTGAAGCGATGTTGTTCGAAGCGTTAGAAAAGTTCAAGGTATTGAATACCGACTGCCTGCCGGTGGTCGATCATGAAACGGGCAGACTGATGGGTCTGTTAGAACAACGAGAAGTCTTAAGATTATGCGGAAAGAAACGAACAAGCTCGAATTATAAGGAGAAATGAAAATGGCGCTGTCGCGCATCCTGAGAAAAGAAGCGGTCTTAACTGAATTGAACGCGCAAGACCGTTTCGACGCCATCAAGCGATTGGTGAAAGTTTTAGTCGACACCGGCGCTTTGGACGAAAGCCTGCAATTACTGTCTGAAAGGGAAGTCATCGAACGCGAAAACACCTGCCCCACCGGCTTGGATCACGGGGTAGCCCTACCTCACGCCTTGGTGGATGGTTTGAACTGCGAAATCGCCGCTTTCGCCAAAGCTGTCCCTCCAATCGATTTCTCCGCTAAGGACGGGGTGCCCGCCGACCTCATCTTCCTGCTGCTTGTTCCCCAGGAGCCGGTCGTTCCCCATGTCCGCACCTTATCTCAAATTGTCCACCTGTTCAATAACGAATCGAAACGGAACAGAATCCGCCGCGCTAAAACAAAAGAGGAGATATATGAAATTTTTAAATGAATGCTGAATACTGAATACTGAATACTGAACTATTAATCCGGTCAATTAATAGTCTACTTTTTTGTCCGGATTAATAACTCAACCGCTCGCTTTTATAATCGAATCGACCTGATCAGCAAGCTCCTCCAGATCCATATCCGCCGATTTAACGATGTATTTGGATACACCAAACGATTTGGCATCCATCACATCATCCAGCTCCTGCGAACTGGTCAACATAACTACCGGTATTTGGGCTGTGTCCTTGTTGCGTTTCAGCCTGCGGAGGACAGTTAGACCGTCAATATAAGGCATATTCAGGTCGAGCATTATCAAATCCGGCTTCTGCCTGAAAGCCCTGTCCACCACTTCCTTGCCATCGTTGAAAGTAAAACACTGAAACCCGTGTCGAGATAAAATCTTGGAAAGCATATTAGTAACTAAAACCTCGTCATCGACGATGAATATCTTTTTCTTCGTTTCTAACGATGGTTTGCGCAAAATCCCCGGACGTCTGAATTCAGATTTATCATCAATTTCAGGATTGACAAAGCCCTTTATCTCACAATAGCGTGTTTCGATGAATTGACTCAATTTCATCTGCCCTTCTGCGCCGATCTCTTCTATTTCCATCCGGTAATCATATTTTTGCTCCCGAAACAGCCTGCCGATGAAATTGATTCTACTCTCCCTCATAGTGAAGACTACTTCCCGTATTGGTAAACCCTCCTTGGGAAATTTCATATATTGAACCGACAGCTTGAAATATAAATTGCGCAGATTGAGCCTGACTACCTTCACATTCAACTTCTGCGAACCGAGCAGGAAATTTATGTAAATATCATCTGCCGATTTAGGCTCGATATCATAGAAACTCGACTTCCGTTGTATCGCCTTTGGGGTACTGAATATGTGAGCTGAGGCGCCTTTAAAAGTCGTGGGTTTTATATAATTCATACTCAATTCAATCAGATTGATTATCCCCGCCTGACAATCGCTGTGCTTAAAAATATAAGTCTCCTTGGCTGTGAGAAACTTGTCTCCGTATTTGGGCACAATTTGGTCAACGATAACGCTACCGGAATTCTGGTCAAAATGGAGTATTCTGGTAGAAAACCACTCCTCCCCAATCCGAACTTCGGAATCTGTTGAAGATGATATAACTTCTTTAACAGCTTCTATTCCAACATCTTTTTTTGACATAATTATGCTTATTTAATAATTTTATTATCGATATTAAATATAACAACTTCTTAATTATTTTCAAGTTTTATAGGCGCTTATTGCGTCAACATCGACAAAAAATTGTCGATATTTCA
>JABMRZ010000143.1 GCA_013202315.1 Candidatus Tariuqbacter arcticus
AATTTGTTTCGGATTTCGATTTTCGTATTTGGTTCCGGCTCGTCCGGGTTAGGATATTGGAGTATTTGGAATTCAATATTCCTTGTTCATTATTCATTACTCTTTTTAGTCCCGGTTTGTCCGGGATGACAGTTAAATAAACCCTATACCCTATACCCCTAAACCCTAAACCCTATTTTAAGGTTAAATATGAACTATTATAAATATTGGAGGAGTAAATGAAGCCTAAGTTCTCGCTTGGATTACTGTTGATAATTTTCCTCTTTACAGACATCTGCGTTTATGCGGTCGATGTCACCCTGTTGGTGAACAGGCGCGGGTTTCCCAGAAAGAAAGACTGCTATATCCGCATATCTTTATCCGATTCAAAGGGACAGCTCAATCCCTCTAATGAGGCCTTCTACCAAGGCGAATACCTGCGCTTCGTCATCACCAGTGAAGGCGATTGGAAGCTCGATGACGATTTCCTTAACGATGTCCTTCCCAGCATCATCTTTGAACAGGGTAATCAAGTATTTAAAATTCTTAAATCCGAACCTTCTTATGACGGCAAGAAAATTAGCAAGATCTTGATTTCCGTTCAAAAGGAGCTTGACACCAGCCAGCCTTTCACCGTTTCAATCGCTCGCAAGGATATCACCGACAACGCGCAGTTATTTCTTCCTCAAGAAATGTGGCAGGGATATCCGCAGTTGATGAAGGAATTCGAGACCTCCAAGCAGACATACGAACTGGGGCTGCATTTGGGCTCCTTCACACAACTGACAGCGCTGTTGGACAATCCACAATTGTCGAAATTCACCTTCTACGAAGATGTCGCCAATCTCAGGAGGGCTGCTTATTCCGGCTATCATCAATCCATCGTCGATGATTTCATAAAAATCAGGCTCGACACCACGCTTACCGACGAGTCGAAGCTGAGCCAACTGAGGGATTTGAATCAACGATATATCATTCTGATCGATTCCATGGTTTTCGATACTTCGGTGGTTTCGCCCGATTTGGAAAAGCTCTCTGAGATCAGAGCCGATGCCGTTAAGAGATATTACGAACTGCTGGAAAGTATCGATAGAATCAGCATCAATCTCGACTACAGCAAGATTCAATGTCTGAAGGATTCGGGACCGGAGGACCACCGATTCAGATTGTTGATTGAAGCGCTTTATACTGCAGTACGGGCGCAGAAAATCGGTTCTCTATGGGAAAACGATGTGAAATTACCCGATTCAATTGTGACCAGAATCGAAGCGTTTGGACTCACCGAGAACTTGAACGCTTTAAGGCGAATCATTGCGAGCAGTATGGATCAAGACAAAGCCCTGCTTTCAACACCGTTCATTGGGAATATCAGAACCCGCCTCGATTCTTATAATATTGATACGGTTCCATTCACTCAGCCCTACATTGCGGTGATAATGATGGCTAATCACTATTATCAGGGTGATTTGGATTCGGTGGAATATTACTTGGATAAAGCATTCAACGGTTCGAGCGATACCGCTTTAAACGATTGGCTTATGCCAATTAAAACCGGTTTGATTTCAGAAAAATCCACCGTTTCAGCAGAGTTGAAAGAGATGTCCGATAAGGGGATGGAGCTCTTGCTGAAAGCCCATTTCGATGAAGCGCTGAAGGAATTCCAGCGGGCGGAAATCATCGCTCCCAATTCGCCCCTCATCGCTTATGACCTCGGTATCTACAATTTGGTGATGAAAGACACGCTCAAAGCGATCACCTATTTTGAGCGCGCTCTACAGTTGGATTCCACGATGTCGGTGGTCTATCGCCGACTCTATAATCTCTATATTACGCAAACCAAATGGGACAATGCCATTAATATGCTGGAAATAGTGAAAAGCAATGATAACGCCTGGGAATACAATTTCTTCCTCGCATTCTGTTATACGAAGGTCGAAAATTACCAGGCAACGATAGCGTGTTTGAACCAAGCCGCCGCCCTGAATTCTAAGAATTACATCCAGTATATCTACTTGGGAGACGCATACCTGAAACTCGGAAATACAAATGTGGCGAAGGAACAATATGACCATGCGAGGCAGCTTGAACCAAACCGCCCTGAGGCTTATGACAGGCTAAAGCAGATTGAATGAAATTTCGACGGTAATGATATTTATCAATTGACATTAAACTATAGACAATTCGCACTATGTTCGGCAGTTCCGAAATAATCTTAATACTGTTGGCGGTTCTACTGCTTTTCGGGGGTAAAAAGCTTCCCGAAATCGCCCGTAATATCGGCAAAGGCTATAACCTGCTGAAGCGGGAACTCCGGGAATTCAGAAACAGCGTCGATTTGAACGAAAAAGACGATGAACCCGAAAGGAAGGGTTGATGCAATACTCCGGCTATTGCCAAATCAAGAAGGAGTATATCCGCGGGGAAAATACCCCTTCGGCTGAAACTAATGCATCATTCGCCCGCATTGAAGCCGCCGATGATTTGAATATCTTCATTTCCACCAGGGAAGAAAGCGCCAGTCGAGAGGCCCGGGCTGCCGACCAAGCCTTCAGCGATAGAAATCCCGGCAGATTATCGGGGATGACCATTGCGATTAAGGATTCCATTGCGGTCGCTGGCGAAAAGCTGACCTGCGGTTCCCGCATCCTGAAGGATTTCATTTCACCCTACGATGCCACTGTGGTATCACGCCTGCGGGAAGCCGGCGCTGTCATCTTGGGCAAGACCAATCAGGACGAATTCGCAATGGGCTCATCGAACGAGAATTCATACTTCGGCGCTGTTCACAATCCCTGGGATGTCGAGCGTGTTCCCGGAGGGTCGTCCGGCGGTTCAGCGGCGGCGGTCGCCGCAGGATTGGTTCACGCCGCTCTGGGAAGCGATACCGGAGGTTCGGTAAGGCAGCCGGCGGCGTTTTGCGGAGTAGTTGGATTGAGGCCGACTTACGGGAGGTTTTCCCGCTATGGGTTGGTGGCGTTCGCCTCTTCGATGGATCAAATTGGGCCGTTGGCGCGGTCGGTGGAAGATGCCGCATTAATATCCGAAGTCGCCGCCGGAGTTGACCCTAACGATTCTACCTCAATTGACCAGCCGGTTCCCGAATATTCAAAGGAAATGAAGCGCGGAGTGGAAGGGATGAAAGTCGGCTTGCCCAAGGAATACTTCGCTGAAGGACTCGACCCCGAAATCAGAGAGCGCATCGACTTCACAGTTTCCGAATTGAAGAAAGCCGGGGTGCAATTCTGCGAAATATCGATGCCACACACCGATTACGCCATCGCCTGCTATTATATCATCTGCACTGCGGAAGCGTCATCCAATTTAGCCCGCTACGACGGCGCCCGCTATGGCTACCGTGCCGAGGGCGGCGAAGAGCTGTTGGAAACTTACAAACACTCTCGCGGCGAGGGTTTCGGGACTGAAGTCAAGCGCCGCATAATGCTGGGAACTTATGTCCTATCCGCCGGGTATTACGAAGCGTATTATCAGCGGGCGCAGAAGGTGCGCCGGTTGATTACGGGGGATTTCCTCGACGCTTTCGAGGAGGTCGATTTGATAATAGCGCCGGTCACCCCCACTACCGCCTTCAAAATCGGGGAGAAGATGGACGACCCACTACAGATGTACCTGTCGGATATATACACCGCTCCTTCCAGCATCGCGGGGATACCTGGAATCAGCGTCCCGGTCGGTATCGATAAGCGGGGGCTGCCCATCGGGATGGGGATTATGGCGCCGCATTTCGGGGAAGCGGATATTTTCAGAATGGGGTATGTGGTTGAAAAGTTAAAAGTTAAAGGTTAAAAGTTAAAAAGTTGGAGGGTTTAGTGAAAAAGCAGAATATAGCATTGATAGGAGTAATGCTCTTATCTTATTACGCCTCCGCCCAGCACCCCCCGGATACGATGTGGACTAACATATATGTCGATGGTTATGAGTCCTACGGCTGCAGCGTTCAGCAGACCACCGACGGCGGATTCATCGCCACCGGCTATACCGTTCAATCTGGCAGTCTTTTCGGAGATGTCTATCTGGTTAAGACGGATGCACGCGGCGATACGCTTTGGACACGCGCTATCGGGGGGAATAGTGATGATTACGGCGACGAAGTGAAACTGACGGATGACGGTGGATACATTGTAGTTGGCGTAACTGATCCGCCAGGAGTAATGTATGGTGATATATATCTAATAAAGACAGATGCAAACGGGGATACCCTTTGGACACGCAGCTATGGTGAACCGGAAAATTCTGATTTCGGTTCCAGCGTCGCCCAAACCCTGGATGGAGGATATATAGTCGCCGGAAATGTAAATCCTGATAATAACACCTGTTATATCCATTTGATGAAGACCGACGCTGACGGCGATACCATTTGGACCAAAACTTTTACCGATAGCGAGGGTCAGGGCAACAGTGTTATACAGCTTCAAGATGGAAACTATATCATTACCGGAATAGTATGGCCATTGTGCGAAGGAAAAGTCTTCTTGATGAAGATTGATGAAAACGGCGATACCCTCTGGAATCGAACTTATGGCGGTGATGCCCCCCTTTCTGATGATTCCGGTAATAGTGTGCAGCAGACGCAGGATGGCGGCTTTATCATTGCCGGAAGCACAGTCTCTTATGGCGCTGGTGCGAATGATGTCTATTTGATAAAGACGGATTCAGAAGGGGATACCTTATGGACTAAAACCTACGGCGGCTACTATAATGAGTATGGTAGAAGTGTCGATCAGACCTACGATGGGGGGTACATTATCACCGGGTACACCCAATCTTTTAGTACCGTTATGTGGTATGACCTTTATTTAATAAGAACAGATTCACTTGGCGATACATTGTGGACCTGCACATTCGGAGACAGTGGAATAGGGGATGTTGACATGGGCAGAAGCGTTCAGCAGACCGAAGACGGCGGATTCATCGTCGCCGGATCGACCAGATCCTATACTCCCGATACCAGTAACAGGCTGTGGCTGCTTCGTCTCAGATGGGACGGAGTATTGGTGGGAGATATTGGACTAATCCAACCGCAGGAATTTACCCTGTATCCCGCATATCCCAATCCCTTCAATTCAAAGACGCGCTTGGTTTTTTCTCTACCAATGCCAATAAATGTGATCCTGAATGTTTATGATATTAATGGCCGGGAAGTGGTTAAATTAGCGGATGGATATAGGTCGGCGGGGGAGTATGAAGCGGTTTTCGATGGTTCAGGATTGGCGAGCGGCATATACTTCACCCGCTTCACCGCCGGAAACTTCAGCCAGACCCGGAAGATGCTGTTAGTAAAATAAATAGAACTATGATCGAAAACTGTAAAATATGAACCGACAACCAACAACCAACAACCAACAACCGACAACCAACAACCAACAACCGACAACCAACAACCGACAACCGACAACCGACAACCAGTTTGAAACCGTCATCGGCTTGGAAGTGCACGCCCAGCTTAAGACCGCTTCCAAAGCCTTCTGCGGGTGCGAAAACCGCTACGGCGCTGAACCGAATACGCTGGTGTGCCCGGTATGTATGAGTATGCCCGGAATCCTGCCGGTGGTCAACCGGCGGATGGTGGAAATGGGGATTCTGGCGGCGCTGGCGCTGGGATGCAGAATAAACCGCCGATGTAAATTCGACCGCAAGAATTATTTTTACCCCGACCTGCCCAAGGGCTATCAGATTTCCCAATATGACCAACCGCTGGCGGAATTTGGAAAGCTGCATATATCCGGCGAAGGCTTCGACAGGGAAGTCACTATCGTCCGCGCCCACCTGGAAGAAGACGCGGGGAAATCTTTCCATCAGGACGATGGGACGCAGTTAGTGGATTTGAACCGCTGCGGAGTGCCGCTCATCGAAATCGTCAGCGGGCCCGATATGCGCCATCCGGAAGAGGCGGCGGCTTACTTGAACGAAATCAAGACCATCCTGCAGTATATCGGCGTATGTGACGCCAATATGGAAAAGGGGGAACTGCGCTGCGACGCCAACCTATCCGTCCGCCTCAAAGGAGCTGCTGAACTGGGGGTCAAGACCGAAGTCAAGAATATGAATTCCTTCCGCGGTGTGGTCAAAGCCTTGACTTTCGAAATGGAGCGTCAGATTGCAATCCTCGAAGCGGGCGGGGTCATCGAACAGGCGACTATGTTGTGGGACGAATCCAAGGGCGAAGCCCGCCCTATGCGTTCCAAGGAGGAATCGCACGATTACCGCTATTTCCCCGAACCGGATTTGATATATCTGGAAGTTCCTGAAGGATGGGAGTCGGAAATCCGGCGGGGAATGCCCGAACTTCCCGCCCCGAAGCGGGAACGCTTCACCGCCGATTACAGTTTGCGGGAAGATATCGCCGCCGTCCTCTGCGCGGAAAGACCGCTGGCTGACTATTTCGAAGCGGTTACCGAGTATGGTGTTGAGCCGGCCGCCGCCGCCAATTGGATAACCGGAGAAGTCCTGCGAATTGCCAAGGGAAAGGGTATATCCATCGAAGAGCTTCCCGTAGACCCTGAAGCGACCGCCCTCCTTCTGAAAAGAATTTCCGAAAAGGTGATTTCCGCTTCCATCGCCAAGGAAATATTCGCTGAAATGGTGGAAACCGGCGCTTCCGCCGACCGCATCATCGAATCCAAAGGTTTGAAGCAAATCTCCGATGAAGACGAACTTCTGAACATTGTCCGCAAGGTCTTGGACGATAACCAGCCGATGGTGGAAAAGTATCTCGCCGGGAAGACAAAGCTCTTCGGCGCTTTTATGGGGCAGGTAATGAAAGCCACCAAAGGAAAGGCGAATCCGCAGTTGGTGAATGAGATATTGAGGGGGGAATTGGGAAAGAGGGAGTAGTTTAGTATTTGAATAATGAATATCGAACAAGGAATGATGAAAAATAGACTCAACAACAGTCTTAAAACTACTGAAATGAGAAACGCCCTTTTCTGCGGCGATAATCTGGAAATTATGAGGGAATATATACCCACTTCAAGCGTTGACCTCGTATATATCGATCCTCCTTTCTTCAGTAACCGCAATTACAATGTCATCTGGGGGGATGAAGCTGAAATCAGGTCCTTCAAAGATATATGGAGTGGAGGAATCGATTCATATATCGCCTGGCTGGAACCGAGGTTTAGAGAACTTCAAAGAATCTTGAAAAAGAACGGTTCAATATATGTTCATTTGGATTGGCATGCCAGCCATCATGTCCGAGTCAAATTGCTCGATGAAATCTTTGGGGCGAATAATTTTCAGAATGAAATAATATGGTGGTATAGAGGCGGCGGGGTATCCAAAAAACGATTCGGGAGGCGGCATGACAACATACTTTTTTATTCCAACGGCGCCCCTAATATTTTTAATATTGACGATGTCAGAACCGCCTATTCCCAGGAATCACAGGAAAGATTAAAATACAAGGCTCAATCGTTCCGAGGAGAAAAAGTATATAGTAATTATGAACAGCACCCGATGGGGAAGCATCCTGACGATGTTTGGCCACTTCAGCCGATTATGCCTTCATCCAAGGAGAGATATGGATACCCCACCCAGAAACCCGAAAGGCTGTTGGAACGAATAATAAAAGCCTCTTCCAATCGGGGAGATGTCATTTTCGACGCATTCTGCGGATGCGGGACGACTATGGCGGTGGCGAATAAACTCAAAAGAAAATGGATCGGTATAGATATATCTTTCACCGCGATAGAGCTGGTTAAGCAAAGGCTGAACACTCTGGGAGCTGTGGACTTTCCTGTCATTGGAATGCCTACTACCGTCGCTGACGCTAAGAAGCTGGAACCTTTCGATTTCCAAAATTGGATAATGAGAAAAATCCACGGTTACCCATCGAGGAAGAAATCCGGTGATTTAGGCATTGACGGCTACACTCTGCTGAATCAATTTCCCGTCCAGGTTAAGCAGCAGGAAAAGGTTGGAAGACCGGAATTGGATAAATTCAGTTCCGCCGTCAGAAGGTACGGCAAAACGAAAGGATATCTTGTTGCTTTCTCTTTCACCAGCGGCGCTTCCGCCGAAGCGGAAAGACTGTCGCGAGAAGAAAATATCAATATAGAATTAGTCTCCATAAAAGAGATTCTTGAAGGAAGATCCGTGTTGTGATTATACTTATAAAGAATTTCTAATATAGCGCTATTCGTCATTCCGGCTTATCCGGAATCGTTCTTCTTGTATTTATTAAAGATAGATTCCCGCTTTCGCGAGAATGACAGGATCCACCAGAAGAACTGTGATGTAAACGATTGAAACAATGAAGATAACCCCCAACATCTTAATGAATATCCAATTTTCAATACTGAAGACTTTAAATATTCGGACTTTATGCGCCGCTATCATAATTGCGCTGGCAGCCGCTTTTTGTTCCGTTCCGCCGTTGTCGGCTCAGCAGGCTGAAGGGAACTGCACCATCTATATCACTTCCCGCCCTTCCGGCGCGGATATTTATATTGATAATGTCCCCACCGACTTACAGACTCCGGCGATGATTTCCGGCTTGACCCCCGGTGAACATCTCATCCAGCTTGAACGGGGCGACTATGTGGCGGAAAAGACGGTCATCTTGGAAGAAGGAGTCTTCACCCGGAATGAACTGATATTGAGGCTGCCACCGGTGAAGTTGACATTTAAATCCCAACCCGATTCGGTGATGGTAATCCTCGGCAGCCGCGAAATTGGGAGCACCCCCCTCGCCTTTGAATTGGATGACCCCGGAACCTTCAATATCCGCTTTTACAAAGAACACTACATTCCTCTGGATACGGTGATATATTTTGCGGAGCGGAAAGCGTATCGAGTTTCGGCGGAATTGGAGCGTTCGGCTTTTCTGATGATTTCCAGTCACCCTTCAGGTGCGGATATCTTCATCGACCGGGATTTTAAAGGGAACACCCCGCTCGAAACGGAAATCAGCGCCAGGGATCACGGACTGCAAATTATGCTGGGCGACTACCAGATTTATCAGCGGATGATCACCCTTCACCCCGGCGACACGGTTGAAATAGCGGCTGAATTGGAGAAATTGAAAGGGCGATTGACAGTGCATGGCTTGCCGAACGGCGCCGCCATATATCTCAACGGCGGCTATTTTGGAAACGCTCCTTTAGAATCCGCGCCTTTGGAAGTTGGAGAATACGAAGTTACATATCGCAAGCCCGGATATCTACCCCTCAAAGAACCCGTTAAAGCGGTAATCGTTCAAGACCTGGAAACAAACATTCAACTATCGCCTTACAGAAAAACCGCTTTGAAGGGCGTATTGCGGAGCGCCGTCTTCCCCGGTCTGGGTCAGATTTATGTGGAAAGGGAATTTAAAGGATATTTATACACGGTGAGCGAAATAGGATTAATCACCGCCACCGCCGCTTCGATCATACTTTACAATCAGGCGGCGGTGAATTACAATTCCGCCAGGTATGAATATCTTCTGCAAATCGAGGAAGATGAAATAATCCGAACCCGCAGGAATATGAACGACCGTTATGATGAAGTTACCCGCTATAAGGATATGCGGGACGGCTTTATAATGCTGGCGGCGGGATTCTGGCTTTGGAATATGCTCGATGTATATATCTGGAATGAACCCCCGAAAACCGCTACTTTCCCCATTTCAGGGAGGATTGAATCCGGCGAATACAGCCTTTTCCTAAAAATTTCCTGGGATTTCTAACTATGCGTTCAGTAAGAGTAATCCTGCCAATTATTCTGTTGGTGATATTAGTGTTCTCCTGCGAAGAGAATCCGCACGGTCCTGATTCAGACAATATCTTCGACCCCGATAATCCTTCCACCGGCGGCGACCCCTTCAATATAACCGCTCAGTTAACCGCCGGAGGGATTATCCTCGATTGGCATCCGGTGGAGATTCAAGGGTTGAGCGGCTATCGCCTTTACCGCTCGGAAGATGAGAATTCAATCTATGATAATGTGATAGCGGATACCGACACCAATACCACAGCTTATCTGGATACCAATGTAGTCAACGGTCATTATTATTATTACCTGGTAACCGCCTATTCATACCTGGGTGAAAGCCGTTCTTCCGGTTTGTTGCCGGTGGAAATATCCAGCGATCCCTACCTCGCAATTATTGGCGATTCCGCTTTCACTATGATCAGAATCGTTCCCTTGGACATATTAGCTTCAGGCGCGGACAGTATGAGAATCGCGGTTGATACCGATATATCTCAATCAACTTGGGAAGAGTATGCGGTCACCAGAACCTGTACCCTGAACGCAGACGCCGGAATCAAATGGGTTCAGCTTCAGGTAAAATATCCCAACGGCGATTCTTCTAATGTTATGGAGGATTTAATCCTCACCCGCGAGCTCACGCCGCAATTATTATTAGGCAGCGGTTCCGGCTTCACCGACACTACGGAAATCATCATAACCTTCGGGGATGCGGGCGCCCTGAGCGCCGCTATCTGGGAATATCCAGATTCAGTCAACGCCGATACCGTTTCACCGGTTCCCGAAACGCATTCTTTCATCATTACCGCCGGCGACGGAGAGAAGATGATTTACACCCATCTTTGGAACGACTTTGCGGATTCAACCGTAGTAAATCCCATAGTGCTCGACACCGGCGCGGAGATATTATCTGTTCAGCACGATGGCGAGGGGAGGGTTCTGCAATACGGCGATATTCTTCATATCGAACTGGTAACGGTTGGATCGGATGAAAATGGCACCGCCACCGTGGACATTATGGATGATTCGGGCGGACTGCGCGAAGGAATTTTACTTGATGATATGGGAGGCGGGCATTATGCTTCAAATTATGTGATTGGCTATGGAACGGATATCGTCGATGGATACATCGTCGGCAGGCTAACCGACCGCGCCGGCAACATCGCTGAACCCGATACCGCTCAGGAGAGCGTCAATATCAGCTTCGAAGAAGAAGGCATGGCTTTCGTTTTCGCTGGAGATTTCGATATGGGCAATAATTCCTTCAATCCCGCTGATGATGAATTGCCCGTTCATACTGTCTGTATCCCCGACTTTTGGATATCTGTTTGCGAAGTGACCAATGCTGAATTCGCCGAGTTTCTAAACGATGGCTTTTCACAATATTGGGATGAGCGGATGGAAATCAAGTATTATCCCATCAATGAATTTTACGAAGCGGTGGATTCTCTGGCGGACCGTCCGGTGAGGTATGTTTCCTGGTACGCCGCTGATGATTATGCGGAATGGCGGGGGATGCGCCTTCCTACGGAAGCGGAATGGGAAAAGGCTTCCCGCGGGACAGACGGACGCTCTTTCCCCTGGGGCGCCGCAATACCATTCAGCGGTCTATCGAACTTCAGCAACAGCTATGACCCTTACGATGGAACCGATTACCCCACAACCCCGGTCGGCTTCTATGACGGCACAAATTATGGAGGCTTCCAAACCTACAGCGACGCCAGCCCCTACGGCGCTCGTGATATGCTGGGGAATGTGAGCGAATGGTGCAGCGATTATTACGATGATAATTATTACAGCATCAGCCCTTATTCGAACCCGGAAAACACTGCCTTCAGCCCCACCCGGGTCGTCCGCTCCGGAAGTTGGAACACGATGTGGATGAATATATACTGCGCCAACCGTTTTTCATTCCAGCCCAACACCCAAAGCGCTGAAATCGGCATCAGGCTGGCGTTAGACCCTTGATTCCACCCTGAAAACAGGATGTAGGGTGGGTTCTAAACCCACCATCTATCCTGACCAACGAAGGTATTCCGTATATTGTTTTAAGTAGGCACATTGAAAAATCCTCCCTAACCCCCCTTTAATAAAGAGGGGAATTTATGGACGCTTCGAAGTCCCCCTTTGAAAAAGGGGGATTTAGGGGGATTTCTTGTTGAATAAAGGTATATGGGTTTAATTACATTAATTCAA